>JAERRP010000079.1 GCA_016735415.1 Desulfobacterales bacterium
CCGGCGCCGGAAACCCCGGCCGCGGCAGCGCCTCCGGCACCGACCGAGGGTTTAATCACCCACATCAAAACCATCGTCGCCGAGCAGACCGGTTACACGGCCGACATGCTTGAGGACGAACTGGACCTCGAAGCCGACCTGGGCATCGACACCGTCAAACAGGTCGAAATCTTCGGCAAGGTCTCGGCCCACTTCGGGCTCGACGTCCCCGAGGACCTCAAGCTCAACGACCTTAACACCATCGCCAAACTCGGCGGCTACCTGCAAGACAAGGTCGCCCAGGCACCGGACCCTTCGCCCGCGGAAGCCCCGGCGCCCCCGGCCGGCCCTGACGCCACGTCGGATCTCCTGGCCGTCGTCAAAACCATCGTCGCTGAGCAGACCGGTTACACCGCCGACATGCTCGAGGACGAACTGGACCTCGAAGCCGATCTGGGCATCGACACCGTCAAACAGGTCGAAATCTTCGGCAAGGTTTCGGCCCACTTCGGGCTCGACGTCCCCGAAGACCTCAAGCTCAACGACCTCAACACCATCGCCAAACTCGGCGGCTACCTCGGTGAAAAGGTCCAGAGTGACTCGGCCGGCACGTCCTTGACCGGCACGGCCGCCGATGATGAAAGTCCGGCGCCGGTGCCAACTGATCCATCCGACAGCCCGGTCAAACGGATGATCGTCACAGCCGTAACGGCGGCAGCGGCGACAGCCCGGAAGGGCTGGTTCAAGAACCGCCTGGTTTTGATCACCGCCGACCGGCACGGGTTCGCGCGGCGGATGGCGGAGCGAATCACAAACGACGGTGGACAGCCGGTCATCATCGGCGATACCGGTTCCGACGACATCGCCTGCGCCTGGTCGGGCCCGGCCGCCGTCAATGCGGCCGTCAAAAAGATCAGGGCCAAATTCGAAACCGTCGACGGCCTCCTGCATTTTCTCCCCCTGGACAGCGCCTTCGACGGCGAGGAACTTTCGCGCCCGGCGATCGACCGCCGGCTCAAGCGCTTCTTTTCCCTTGTCCAGGGACTCTACGGGGAATTGAACCGTCCCGAGGCCTTCATCGCCATGCCGGCCTTCAACGCCGCGGTGCTTCCTTACGGCGCCCCGGCCGGCCCCATTGACCCGGTATCCGCCGGGCTGGCCGGCCTGCTCAAAACGGTCAACAAGGAAATGCCGGATACGCTCGTGAAAATTGTGGACTTTGACGCCACGAAGGCGGCCGACCGTATGGACGCGGTGATCGACACCTTCATCCGCGAACTCTCATCCGGTGACCGGCGGGTGGAATGCGGGTATCACGGGGACCATAAATGGGTCCTGCAGCTTGAGCCCGGGCGACCGGCGCACACCGAGGCCCTCGTCCGCCCGGACGATACGGTTCTGGTAACAGGGGGCGCACGCGGCATCACTTACGAAATTCTCAAGGCCCTGGTGCAGGCTCTGCCCGTACGCCTGGTAATCATGGGCCGCAGCGATGTCGAAGGCCTGGATCCGGCCCTGGCCGGACCCGATCTCAGTACGGCCGACATCATGGCCCGCCTCAAGACCGAGATGCAGGGTGCCAAACCCATCGAAATCCGCAACGCCCTGAACCGGGTGGTCAAACTGCGCGAATCCGCCGCCAATCTCGAGACCCTGAGGTCTTTGGGGGCCCGGGTGACCTATCACGCCGTCGACGTTACGGATGCGGCCGCCGTGCAGCGTGCGATCCAGGCGACGGACGGCGTCGATGTGCTCATCCATGCCGCCGGCATCGAAGAAAGCCAGATGATCCCCAAGAAAAAACCGGCCTCGTTTGACCGGGTCTTCGATACCAAGGTCTTCGGTCTGATGCACCTGCTGGCGGCGCTGGGCAAGAAGCCGCCGCACAGCCTGATGACCTTTTCATCGGTCACGGCCCGCTTTGGCAACGAGGGCCAGGTGGACTACACCGCGGCCAACGACATGATCGCCAAGATGCTGCTTGGCTTCCGCCGGCAGCACCCGGAAACGGCGGTCAAGATCTTTGACTGGACCGCCTGGGAGGGGGCCGGCATGGCCACCAACGAAACCGTCAACAAAGTTCTGCGCAAACGCGGGCTGACCTTCCTGCCGCTGGCGGACGGCGTGGCCCATTTCATGAACGAACTGGGCGACGGTCAGAACCCGGAGGTGGTTTTCTCCGGAATGGACCAGGCCTTCGACCTGGATGGTCTGATGGTTGTCGAAAAAGCCGCCAGCAGCGTCGTGGCCCCCTTTCTGGACCGGCTGGCGGAAGAGCGCGACGACCGCCGGGTGTACCAGCGTGTCCTGGACCTGCAGAGGGACCTGTTCCTGCTGGACCACAGCCGTGAAGACGTCCCCATTTTCCTGGGCGCCACGGGCATCGAGGCCATGGCGGAAGCCGCCGCCACCCTGGCCACCCCCGGCCACGCGCTGCGCGAACTCAAGGATTTCGCCATTCCCTACGGGATCAAAATCCTGAAGCAGCGGCCCAAGGAAATTATGATCGAAGCGGCCCGCACGGCCAGGGGCGCAGACACCTTCCGGTGCCGGATCACATCCCAGTTCCGGAATAAGAAAGGTGTCGTCATGGGCACGCCCAAACAGCACTACAACGGCACCTGCACCTTCGGGCCGGCCGAGGCTGAGCCGACCGCCATCACCGTGCCGGAGTTTTATCCGGTCAACTACGACGGCGACATCCAGGCCTTGCTGTACCACCCCGCCCGGCTCTTCATGGACGGACTTTTCCGCACGGTGGAAGACATTCTCTCCTTTGAGGATGATCGGCTCATCTCGCGGATACACAGCACCAGTAACAAGCCCTTCTTTGCCGACGACCCCCGTCCGGCCTTTCTGACCGATGTGGCCGTTGTGGATGCCATGTTCCAGACCGGCGGCATGCTGGAAGTCATGACCACCAACATCATCGTGCTGCCCTACACCATCGGGCGCATGCACTTTCATCAGCCCGTGGAAGCGGGTCGTGAATACCTGTGCATCACGCAGCGCATTGCCCGGGGACAGGAGACCAACACCTACCGGCTCCAGCTGGTGGCCCCCGACGGGAAATGCTATATCACCATCGAAGACTTCGAAATGGTGCGGGTGGACCGACTGAGCGAAGAGGACCAGATTGTCGATCAGCTCAATATCGACGAACGGCGCCAGCGCGCCTCCTGAACACCCGGTGTGATGAAACCGGATCGCCCGTGAGGATCCAATCAGGTGCGGTCCGGTTTCCCAGCCGGGAATCTGGTTAAGAAGCAATGCCTCTCAATGATGCGATTATCGAAATCGACTGGGATCAGGTCCCCGCCTGTGGTCTAAGCCAGACAAAAAGCCGTTTGGCGATCGGGTTTGTGCCCCTCCAGGCGTTCCTGCAGCACTACCTGCCCGCCCTTCCCACCGAGGACCTGCGCCAGGCCCGTCCCCGGGCGGTCGCGGCCGAGGATTTCTCCCGGCCCCTGCTGGCGCCGATGGAACTCGCCCGGGTCAATGCCTTTAAAAGCCTGAAACGCCAGATCGAATGGATGGCCGGCCGCCTGGCGGCCAAAACCCTGGCCCGGTCTCTCGGCGCTTCCGGCGACGACATCACGGCGATCCGGATCGCCTATCGGCCCGAAGGCGCCCCCTATCTGGATCGCCGGCCGGACCTGTCCCTCTCCATTTCTCACGCTCACGACTACGCCGTGGCCGGCCTCAGCCGCGATGCGGATACGATTCTGGGCCTGGATCTCGAAAAACAGCAACCCCTCGATATCGAACTGATGCTGCGCACGGCCTTTTCAGACCGGGAACGCCGCCGCCTCGACCCCGCCGACCGGGATCGGTTCTTCGAATGCTGGACCCTCAAGGAAGCCTACCTGAAATATCTGGGTAAAGGCTTCCGCGAAAGCCTCAAACAGATCGAAATCCTGGACAACTTCGGGCTCTATCATCACGGACAACCGGTCCCCCGGGTGGCCGTCCAGATCCTGAAGCCCTTCCCGGCATATACCCTTTCCATTGTCTCCGGGCCACAGCCGACGTCCTTATAAGTGTTTACTATGAATCAATTCCAATCATCCTCCTTCTGTGCTAAGGGTTCGCGTAGGACTAGGTTCGCAATATCTAGAGTTGAGGTGCCCGCCGGACAAAGCCCAAGAGCGCAAGAATATCCGGTATATTCCAAGCTTTCGCTACGCCGCACCCGCATCGTGACTGGCGGTCCCGGCGGCGGAAATTTGCCGGCCAAAGGAGGAAAGCAATGACCCGGAAGCACCTGGCGGCCATGATCGGAGATAGCTGCCATCGTTACCGCCGCCACATTGCCATGCGCTATAAAACCGACGACGTCTGGCAGACAATCACCTATGGTGAGCTCGGGGAGAAAATTCGACAGGTTGCCAACGCCCTGATCGATCTGGGCATCCAGCCCGGCGACATGATCGGCATTTTTTCTCAGAACCGCGCCGAATGGACCATCGCTGATTTCGGTATCTTGAGCGCCGGCGCTGTGAGCGTACCCATCTACACCACCAACACCGCCACCCAGGTCGAGTATGTCGTGCGCGATGCCGATCTGCGCGCCCTGTTTGTGGGAGATCGCAATCAACTTGCCAAAGTGCAGTCTTTTGCCGCACAGTATGCCAACCTGCAAACCATCGTCACTTTCGATGACATAGGCGGCGGCACCGCTGATGCCTTGCCGGGCTTTGAAGACCTGCTGGCCAAAGGTGCCGAATGCGACCACGCCGCTGAAAGCGACCGGCGTATCCGGGATACCGCTTCGGAGAGCCTGGCCAGCATCATCTACACTTCCGGCACCACAGGCGAACCCAAGGGGGTGATGCTCAGCCATGCCAATTTCTTCCATCAGATCGCGGCCGTGGATGCCAATTTCGATGTCGGCCCCGCGGACCGCTCCCTGTGTTTTCTGCCGCTGAGCCACGTGTACGAACGAAGCTGGTCCTACTATGTCTTCAGCTGCGGAGCCCAGAACAACTATATCCAGAACCCAAAAAAAGTCATTCAATACCTGGGTGAAGTGCGGCCCACTGCCATGGTGAGCGTGCCGCGGCTGTATGAGAAGATCTACGCCGCGGTCATGGACAAGCTCGAGAAAGCCTCACCGGGCAAAAAGCGTCTTTTCAAATGGGCCCTCAATGTGGCCCGTCGCCAGGCCGGGGCCCGCCAGGCCGGACGCTCTCCCGGTCTCGGTTTGCGCATGGCTCACCGGCTGGCCGACCGCCTGGTGCTGCGCAAACTCCGCTCTATCGTGGGCGGTCAGAAAAACTTCTTTTCAGCCGGCGGCGCCCCCCTCTCCAGGAACATCGAGGAATTTTTTCTGGCCACGGGACTACTGATCTGCCAGGGCTACGGGCTGACCGAAACCGCCCCCATGATCACCTGCAACGCGCCCCACGACTTCAAGTTCGGCACTGTGGGCAAGCCTGTCCCCGGATGTGAGGTTGAAATCGGGGCTCAGAATGAAATCCTGGTGAAGGGCCCCAACGTCATGATGGGCTACTACAAAAAGCCGGAGGCCACGGCGGCGGTCCTGGTGGACGGGTGGTTTCGTACCGGCGACGTGGGCCGGATCGATGCCGGCGGCTTTCTGGTCATCACCGACCGTATCAAGGACCTGATCATCACTTCGGGAGGGAAGAACATCGCCCCCCAGCGCATCGAAACCGCGGTCGGGCGCGACCACTATATCGAACAGATCACCACCATCGGCGACCGCCGCAAATATGTCAGCGCCCTGATCGTCCCGTCTTATGAGGCGCTTGAAGACTACGCCCGCGAAAAAGGGCTGCGCTACCAGTCCCGGGAGGCCCTCCTTCTGCATCCGGAGATTGTGGCCTTCTATCGCGCACGCGTCGATCGCCAATCAACGGAGTTGGCCGGTTTTGAAACCATCAAAACCTTTACCCTGCTGCCGAATGAATTCACACAGGAAAGCGGGGAAATCACCCCTACCCAGAAAATTCGACGCAAAGTGATTGAGAAACACTACCGTCGCGAAATCGACGCCATGTACCCCGACGATTGAACGCCGCCTGGGGCCCGACCGCTTCCAGCGGCTCAAACAAATTTATCGCCCGCACAAAGCCGGGACGACAAAGGCGTCTTCACCGTCCGCAACCCTCCGTGATCAAGCGCGGCCCGGGCCCGTTCATTATCAACCGGCCAGACCGTCTTGACATCCCGCACCACTCTGGGCTAAGGTCCCAGCTGACGGATGGCCGCCCGTAGCGACTATAGCGCTCTTGTTTCTTGCCCTACCCGCTCTTCTCCAGCACATTTGGCCTGCGAGACTGCACCGTTGCCAGCCAGCGGCTATATGATCCGTTACCTGTGGTTTTTTCTAAAACCTGATGATCCTGTATACGTTGCGCCCGGAGGGGACAGCGCCAAGTCTCTCCCGGATCGGCTTGTGCGTATGCGGCCTGTGGCCGCATACGCACAAGCTGCGGTCAGAGTGTGTTTGTTTGTCCATCTCCTGTTACCCCGCCTCCGCCGGATACCGGCCCGGCCGGACCCGCTGGTGAGGGCGACAGGCATTGCCAACCGTTACATAAAAAGAAAGGGGAGGTGCGTCATGGCCGAAAGCATTTACAAGGTAATCGATTTGATAGGAACGAGTCCGACATCCTGGGAAGAGGCTGCGCGGCAGGCGGTGGAAACCGCCGGGAAAAACATTCGCGATCTGCGGGTGGCCGAAGTGATCAAACTGGACATGAAAGTGGAAAACGGCAAGGTAACGGCCTTCCGGGCCCGGGTCAACATTTCCTTCAAATACGAGGGCCAGAATTAGTCGATCGCCAGGGCGGATAGCTTGGGCGCCCTGGCGCCGACCATAAAACAAAAAGCGCCCTGTGGATTGCGGCAGGGCGCTTCGGTTTGATCATACGCTATCCGCTGGCCGTCGACTCAGTTCAGGGCCGTACTCATCAAATCCCCAATCAGCTTGCCGAACTGGGACGGATTTTCGACTTTACCGCCTTCGCCGATCACCGCCAGGTCGTAGAGCAGTCGGCTGTAGTCTCCCAGCCGGGCGTCGCCCTGATCCTTTTCGAAAATCTGCTTGATTTTCGCCATCACGGGATGCTCGGTATTCAGCTCCAGCACCCGTTTGGTAGCGGGCATGTCCTTGCCGGCGGATTTCATTATTTTAGCCATATAGCCGCTCATATCGTGGGCATCCCCCGAAAGGCAGGCCACGGAATCCAGCAGGCGGGAAGACGGTTTGACTTCCTTGACCTGATCCTGAAGCGCCCTGCGAATGAAACCGAACAGATCCTTGTACGGCTCGCCCTTGTCCTTGGTATCCTCCGCGTCGATATCCAGATCCCCCTTCTCGGCGCTCTTGAGGGATTTGCCGTCGTACTCCGTCAGGGACTGCACCACCCATTCGTCCACCGGGTCCGTCATGAGCAGCACTTCAAAATTCCTGGCCTTCAGGCGTTCCAGATGCGGGCTGTTCACCAGGGTTGCCGGGCTGTCTCCGGTCAGGTAGTAGATCTCCTTCTGCGCTTCCGGCATGCGCTCCACATATTCCTTCAGGGAAACCCAGGCACCATCTGAGGTGGTCGTCTTGAAGCGGGCCAGATCCGCCAGTTTGGTCTGGCTGGCAGAGTCCGTGTAAATCCCGATTTTAAGGATCGGGCCAAATTCGTCGTAGAACTTATCGTAATCGTCTTTTTCCAAACCCTTGAGAAGATCGAAAAGCTTCTTGACCAGATTTTTACGGATGTTGAGCACCAGTCGGTCCTGCTGCAGGATTTCGCGGCTGATGTTCAGGTTGAGATCGGGCGCGTCCACGACCCCCTTGACGAAGCTGAAGT
>JAERRP010000920.1 GCA_016735415.1 Desulfobacterales bacterium
ACCCATCCATGGGGAATACCGGCATCTGATTCTCCATTCGCGCCTGGCCCAGGAGACCGGCATCCCGGCCGAACGGGTGCTGCTGGCCGAAAATGGTCAGATGGTCACCTTTGACAGCCAGGGCGGGCACCTGCAGGCGCGCATTCCCACAGGACGCGTGCTGATCGACGGCAAAGGTGTCGGCGATGTCGGACGCAGTGTCCTCAAGGAAAGACGTAACCTTTCCGAACACGGCCTGGTGGTGGTGGTCATGGCGCTGGATGAAGATACCGGCACCATTGTTTACGGGCCTGAAATGTTTTCACGCGGGTTTGTCTTCCAGCTGGAAACAGGCCACCTTCTGGACGATGCGGTCTGCGTCGTGCTGGAAGTTGTGGAAGAAGTCAGCCCGGAAAGCGCCAACCGGGCGGCTAAAATTCGTACCAGACTGCAGAGCGTGCTCAAGCAGTATTTCTTCTTCACGATTGCACGGCGGCCGATGATTCTACCAATTATCATCGAGGTCTGATGCCGTTTCAGAATTGACGCAGGACCCGGCGCCAGCGGCGTGGAAGCGTGGGACTTGCGGCTTCATTGGTATGACGATGCGAAAAGAAATCATAGGTATTCTTCTGTTTTTCCTGCTGGTGTTCACGCTGGTCAGCCTGGTTTCGTTCCATCCCCAGGATCCATCCGTGAACAACGCGACTTCCGGTGAAGCCATCCAGAACTTGTTCGGTCTGGTGGGGGCCCACCTGGCGGGGATCCTGATCGGCCTGTTCGGCCTGGGGGCCTTCTGGGTGCCGATCCTGCTGCTTTTTCTGAGCATTTATTTTTTCGGCAGCCGCGATGCCAAGTCGCTGGGCCTGGCCTTTCTGGGCGGCAGTATTCTGATCCTGACGACCGGGGCCCTGCTGGCGTTCCAGAGGGAGCATTACGTCGTTTTCGGTAACCGTTTTACTTCCGGTGGATTGATCGGCATTCCGTTGCAGTCGTTTCTGGCGCGCTACACCAACAGCGCCGGGGCTTTTGTCATTCTGTCCCTGCTCTGGCTGGTGGGTTTTATCCTCATGACCGGCTTTTCGCTCCTGGGTTTCGGCGATCGCTGCCGCGGTCTGGCGATACGCCTCAACGACCGCGTTAAGACTTTTTATCTCAAGCGTCGCGAACGTCGTTTAAAGGCCATTAAGCGCAACATCCGCATTAAAACCAAAACCACGCCCGAGCCCGAGATCAAGATCAAGGCCCCCAAACCCAAGGTGATGAAGCCTGCGGCCCGTCCCCGACAGGAAGTCTTTGCCTTCATGAAAAAAGAAGGCGATTTCCAATTGCCGCCGGCTTCATTTCTGGATGACCCTGAACCGTCCAAGGTGTCGGCCGACGACGAAAACCTGCGGATGCTCTCCAGACTGCTGGAAAAAAAGCTGGAAGATTTCAATGTCAAGGGTCATGTGGTGGCCGTTTCCCCGGGCCCGGTGATCACCACTTTCGAGTACGCGCCGGCACCCGGGGTGAAGATCAATAAAATTGTCGGGCTGTCCGACGATCTGGCCCTGACCCTGCGGGCCACCAGTGTGCGCATCGTGGCGCCCATACCCGGCAAGGCCGCGGTCGGCATCGAAATCCCCAATCAGGATCGCGAAATGGTGCGCTTCAAGGAAATTGTCGTCTCCCCGACTTTCGAGAAAAACCGGTCCAGACTGACTATCTGTCTGGGCAAGGACATCATCGGTAACCCCATGGTGGCCGAACTGGAGAAAATGCCGCATCTGCTCATCGCCGGAGCCACCGGGGCCGGCAAGAGCGTTGCCCTGAATACGATGATCTGCAGTTTTCTCTACAAGGCCGCTCCGGATGAAGTCAAATTGATCATGGTGGATCCCAAAAGGATCGAGCTGACCATGTACGACGGAATCCCGCATTTGATTACGCCGGTGGTGACGGACGTGAAAAAGGCGACCAATGCCCTGTTCTGGGCGGTCCGTGAAATGGAGCGCCGTTACGAACTGCTTTCCAAAATGAGGGTGCGTAATCTGGCCCGCTACAATCAGAAAGTCGCCAGGGCCGCCCTGAAAAAAGAAAAATCGAAGGACGACACACCGGAGGAAACACCCCCCAAGCCGCTGCCGCTGATTGTCATCATCATCGACGAACTGGCCGATCTTATGATGGTGGCCTCCCGTGACGTGGAGGTGGCCCTGACCCGCCTGGCCCAGATGGCCAGGGCCGCCGGGATTCATCTGATCCTGGCGACGCAGCGGCCTTCGGTGGACGTTCTGACCGGAATCATCAAAGCCAACTTTCCCACGCGGCTCAGTTTTCAGGTTTCTTCCAAGACCGACTCACGCACCATTCTGGACGCCAACGGGGCCGAAACCCTCCTGGGCAAGGGCGATATGCTTTTCATGCCCCCGGGGGCCGGCAAGCTGCAGCGGATCCACGGCGCTTATATCTCCGAGACCGAAATCAACCGCATCACCGAATTTCTCAAGGCCCAGGGCCGGCCCGATTACGATGAAGCCGTTACCGAGACGGCCCCCGCCGAGGCCGGCGACAGCGAGGAAACCGAATACGACGAGCGCTACGACGATGCCGTCGCCCTCGTGACCCGCAAGGGCCAGGCATCCATCTCCATGGTGCAGCGTCACCTGCGTATCGGCTACAACCGGGCCGCCCGAATCATCGAAACCATGGAGCGGGAGGGAATTGTCTCACCGGCCGACGGGGCCAAACCACGGGAAGTGTTAGTCCGCAACTATGATGACATGGGGTAGGGGGCGTCGTCCTATGACCCCGAGTGCGGACCTCATTCATCCTCCTATCGTGAAAGACCCGAAAAGGATTCTGCCGTCCCGAGAGGTGCCATTTTTATAGTTCATTTTCTTCCACATGGAAGAAAACGCTCCCATAAAGTTAGAACAGCAAAGATGATCGATAAGGATTTGATAGACCAGACCAAGGGCTTTCTGGATGAGCAGGAAGGTCTGAAACTCTATGAAATTGCGCGGGCGGCCGGACGGATGGGGCCGGGGCTGGAGATCGGCAGCTACTGCGGCAAGTCGGCCCTTTACCTTGGCCCCGGCCTGCGGGAAAATGGCAGCGTGCTTTTTTCCATCGACCACCACCGGGGTTCCGAAGAGCAGCAGCCCGGCGAAGAATACTGCGATAACGACCTGATCGACCCCGCCAGCGGTCGCATCGATACGGTCAACTTCTTCCGGCAGGCCCTGGAACTTGGTCGTTTGGAGGAAACGGTGATTCCCATCGTGAGCCCTTCGAAGATCGTGGCCCGCCAGTGGTCCACCCCCTTGAGTCTCGTGTTTATCGACGGCGGCCACAGCCCGGAGGCCGCCCTGGCCGATTACCGCGCCTGGGTCGGCCACATCATGCCCGGAGGGTATCTGTTGATCCACGATATTTTCTTCGATCCGGCCGAAGGGGGCCAGGCCCCGCGCCGGATTTACGGGCGGGCGCGGGCCTCAGGACTTTTCGAGGATCAGGGGCAGGTTAAAACCCTTGGCATCTTAAAACGGCATGCCGGCCACCCGCCGACGGCCTG
>JAERRP010000215.1 GCA_016735415.1 Desulfobacterales bacterium
TCCCCGGCCGTGGCACTCTCCTATGGTGCCCATGTAAACCTCTGCGCCCATAATCTCGAGAAAAACGCTAATGAAAGACAGAAACAGCAATACCTGCCGGGGCTTATTTCCGGTGACTTAATAGGCTGCCTTGGGCTGACCGAGCCTGATGCCGGATCCGATGCGGTTGGAATTCAGACAACTGCGGTAAAAAACGGGAATGGATATGTTTTAAACGGAAGTAAAATGTTCATCACAAATGCGCCTATCGCCGATATTGCCCTGGTTTATGCCAAAACTGATCCTGAAAAGGGGGCAAAAGGTATTACAGCGTTTATTGTTGAAAAAAAATTTACAGGTTTTTCCGTCTCAGGCAAATTGGAAAAAATTGGACACAGGGGGTCTCCCACAGGCGAATTGGTTTTTAATGACTGCTTTGTTCCTGAAGAAAACGTTCTTGGAAAAGTTAATGAGGGCATTAAAGTGATGATGAGAGGCCTGGATGTGGAACGGGCAGTCGTTGCCGCCATGGCTCTGGGAATAGGTGAAGCAGCATTGGAACTTGCACTAAAATATTCAAAACAGCGACACCAGTTTGGTGAACCCATCTGTAATTTTCAATTAATCAAAGCAAAATTAGCCGATATGTACACTGAACTTGAAGCGGCGAGATTAATGGTTTACCACGCTGCCGTCATGGCAGGAAATGCAGAGGAAGGTGGCAAAGGTACTGAAGTGCACAAAGTGGCAGCGGCAGCAGTACTTTTTACGGCCGAAGCAGTTTCCAGAGCAGTTAACCAATCACTTCAGATACATGGTGGATACGGATATACACTGGATTATCCAATCAATCGTTTTTACAGAGATGCCAAACTGTATGAAATCGGTGCGGGAACTTCTGAAATCCGCCGCATTGTGATTGGCAATGAATTGATAAAACGTGGATTAAGGTATTCCTAAAAGAGAAGGCTAACGCTTTTGAAAAATAAGGGGTCAAGGATCTATTGTCCCTCTGGCTTTCTAATGGGCTCTAATAATAGCTCACAGACAAGAGACATAAGCCAAATGTAGACCGACCCCTATTTCCCCTTTTTTGTCAACCTGGGAAAATGAAGATTCCGCTTGGGTAGATGTAACTCAAGGAATCAAGATTGCTATTAATGACTTCATGGCTAACAAACGTGCCTAACGATGGTATGCACTCAGCCTGTTGTTGCACTGTGCTTAATCCCTGCCGGTGATACCTGACGTTCGACTGAGGGGGCCAGATATGATCGGCGCTATAGCGGGTGACATAATCGGATCGGTTTACGAACACTACCCGATCAAGACGAAAGACTTTCCACTTTTCCATCCGCAATGTTGCTTCACGGACGATACGGTCCTTACCATTGCCATCGCAAAAGCCATATTGGAGGATCGGAATTACTTGCAGACAGTATGGGAAATCGGCAGAAAGTATCCCCATGCTGGCTACGGCGGGTCGTTCATCCATTGGCTCCATTCCAGTGAGCCCAAGCCCTACAACAGCTGGGGCAACGGTTCTGCCATGCGGGTCAGTCCGGTCGGCTTGGCCTTTGACACGGCTGACACCGTCCTCCAAGAGGCGGCTCGTACGGCGGAGATATCGCACAACCACCCTGAAGGTGTGAAGGGAGCACAAGCGACAGCGTTGGCTGTCTTTCTGGCCAGGACGACACGCGACAAGACGCTGATTCGGCGAGCAGTGGTTGATCGGTTCGGCTACGATCTCCATCGTACCGTGGAAGATATCAGACCTTCCTACCGGTTCGATGTTTCATGCCAAGGTACAGTCCCGGAGGCGATTATTGCTTTCTTAGACTCGGACTCCTACGAGGACGCTATACGAAACGCGATCTCACTAGGGGGTGACAGCGACACGCTGGCTTGCATTACAGGAGGAATTGCTGAAGCCTACTACGGCCCTATCACCTCCCACATTCTGAACAAGGTGAAGGCGTGTCTGACGGCAGACCTGTGGCAGATAACGGAACAATTCTGCCGCAAATACGGAACGAAAAAGTCCAACCAATAAGGATTGAGGTGACCCGCAGTGGTCACTTGAGCGGGGAGTTTTAACTTTCAAACTTGTTATAGTTAAATCGTGATATGGGAAAACCCAAGGGTCGCTGATAAGCGCAAACATGGTGTTTCCTTTGAAGAAGCGCAGACTGTTTTTTACGACGAGAAAGCTATTGAATTTGATGATTCAGACCATTCCATTCAGGAGGAAAGATTAGTGAAAGTGGGGCTCGGGCCAAGTCAACCTATTGATATAACTACAAATAAGGTCATAAAATGGCCTTAGCCGTTCAGTTTTGAGGCTAAAAACTGCATTCTAAGCAAGTTTTCGATAATGGTACGCGCCAACAGTCATTTCATACGGGGCACGTCGGCATTTTACCGGATTATCCCTCGAGAGGCTTAAGGCAGTCCTGCGGGAAGCGGTGCGTCCCTTTTCCTTCCAGACTAATCTCGATCAAGGCGTCGGGATCGTTTTTGGTTGTATCCGGATCGGTGACGATGCCGTGGCTCCCGATAAATTCGTCCATGAAGTCCTGCCAGCCCTCGTCCAGTGATTTTTTGTATATTTCAACCTTCTGACCTCTGCGGAAAGCCATTCACAATCTCCTTTCAATCCCCGTTATTTTTCGGGGTTGGCGAAAAGGTAATGGTACCGTATAAAAGCCTCGACCCCGTCCCTGCGATGATCGGCGGCGGCCATCACCATCTGAAACATCGGGATTCCGGTTGGCGCCGGAATGACGCCCCGATCTGTTTGCGCTTGCC
>JAERRP010000113.1 GCA_016735415.1 Desulfobacterales bacterium
GGATGCTGGCGCAATGCTGAATAAGAAGAAAAATATCTATTTCGCGGCCGCTTTAATTTTAGTAGCGGGGTTATCGCTGGCTTTATCGGACGGGCGCGACGAGGAAGTTGTCTATTCAAGTCTCTTGTGGCATTGCCCATATCTCGATGATGAGAGCCAATGCGAAGTATCATTTGATTTGGTTAATAAAACATCTGCACAGCAGGTTCGAAAAGTAAATGTTCGGGGAATCCGTGTGTCTCCCGGCAAAAATGATGAAAGCGCGCGGATATGTGGCCAGATATCTTTTAGTATTTTATTGGAACCCCGGGAAGTTATGGAGATCCGTGAACTAATGCCGGTTGTATCAATGCCGGATAAAATCAAGGTTTTGATATGGAAATGAATCAGCCTTTCGATCTTCAGAGGCCTAACAGGGTCGCAGGGCGCAAATTTGGGAACGGCTATGGTTTTAAGCGTTCCGGTATGAACTTCATCGGAAATCCATTCAATATCCCGTTCATAACAATATATCCTGCTTAATCTGCACCCGATACGATATAAGATCCGCACATCCAAAAGGCCTATCCATTCGTTCCTTTTTTACCTATTTATTGGGTAAAGCACCTCTCAATGTGACGGCGCCCATTCATTTCGCCCAACCAAGACGCTAAAATAAAAATAAAAATCAGTGAGTTGAAAAATTTGTGGCGGCGGCCTGAGTTGGCCCGCTTTTTGATATGGCCATCAATACAGGCGTCCATCCCAAACATTGCATGAAAGTTTCCGGTGGGTGCAATACCCGGGCTAACGGATGGCTTGCAACCCATAACTTCAACGGGTCCGAGAAGGGCCGTTATGTTTTGATGCATTGGAATTGAGGGCGATGGTGAAAAAAGGAACAGGCTTTCTGGCAGCAGGGCTGGTGCTGCTGATGACGTGCATGCTTTCGGGCGCATGGGCAGATGAATGGCAGATAGAGACGGCCCGCAGGCTGGAGCAACGGTTGCAGTCCCCTGGGGTGAGCGAGGTCCAAAACGGCTGTGACCAACGCTTTGATCTTCACACGGCCCTGGTCCGGTTTTACCAGTATCGGGACTATGAACTGGCCTGGGTGGACCGCTACGGTCTTTTGCCGGAAGGCGTCAGGGCCCTGGTGGTCGTTAGCCAGGCCGGCAACCAGGGATTGCTTTATGCCGATTACCAAAATCCCTGGCTGGACGATCTGCTGGACGGGATGATTACAAGGCCGGTGATCATCGGCGCGGCTTTTAATGGAAAGCAAATTCAGCTCGATCTGGTAGTGACCGAAATGGTGTTGCGCTATGCCTATCACCGCACGATGGGACGCACCGAATCCGACATGATCAGTTTCGGCCTGCCATCGGAAAAAACCCTGTCCGGGGATCTGGCGGTGGCGCTGGCGGAATCATTGGGCGACGGCCGTCTGGTGCACTTTTTAGAGCAATTGGGGCCGCGGCATAGGGCCTACCGGGTGTTGCAAAAAAGCCTGCTGCGTTACCAGAGGATTAAAAGGCCCGGGGGTTGGTCGGCCATCGATGAAGGCCCGGCGCTGCAGCGTGGCGATTGTGGCCTGCGGGTGGCGCAGTTGAGGAAGCGTCTGGCCGTCTCCGGAGATACCCAGCGCACTTCCGAATTCATGGACGATTGCTTCGACGATGTCCTCGAGGCGGCCGTGGCGCGATTTCAGCGTCGCCACGGATTGAGCGCGGACGGGGTTGTGGGGCCCCGGACCCTGGCCGCCCTGAATGTTCCGGTCGAACAGCGCATCCGTCAAATCCAGTTGAGTCTGGAACGCTGGCGCTGGATGCCCGAAGACCTCGGATCGCGCTATGTGCTGGTCAACATTCCCGGTTTTCAGATGCAAGTGGTCGAGGCCGGTCATGTGGTCAAAACCATGCGCACCATTGTGGGGCGGAAGCGCCGGCCGACACCGGCACTCGCCAGCATGATCACCTACCTCGAAATCAATCCTTACTGGTATGTCCCCGCGAAGATCGCCCGCAAGGATTTACTCCCCAAAATCCAGGCAAATCCTGATTTTCTGGTTCGTCAGAACTTCCGTGTCTTTGCCAGCTGGGAGGCGGATGCGCGGGAACTCAACCCCGACACGATCGACTGGTCATCCTTGAGCCCAGACCATTTTCCTTTTCGACTGCGTCAGGAACCCGCGGCCCACAATGCCCTGGGGCGCGTAAAATTCATGTTCCCCAATGAACTGAGTGTCTATATCCACGACACCCCTTCCAAACGCCTTTTCAATAAGTCGTCCCGACTTTTTTCTTCCGGCTGTGTTCGCGTGGAAGACCCGCTGGCGCTGGTGTCCCTCCTTTTAAGCCGACAGAATTGGGATCAGGCGCGGTTGTCGGAAGCGGTGGCTTCCAATCAACGGCAGGTCGTCATCCTCGATGAGCCCGTGCCCGTTTATCTGGTCTATTTAACCGCCTGGGTGGCGTCCGATGGCGAGGTCCATTTCCGGGAAGATATCTACGGGCATGACCAAAAGCTTCTGAGCACTCTGGCCCAAAGCACCGCCGCCCGGACGGCCTGCAGCAATGTCATGCAGCCCCCAACCTATGCAGGCGATTACAGGGAGACCCGGCAACGCCTGTAGCGCTCGAAAAGCCATGTAGGGATGAACCCGCGCTAAAACCGGCTGGATACAATGATATATCCGCCGGATTTTTCATCCGGTTCGAGTTTCATCAGACCCCGGGCCGCCCCCTCTTCAAGAAGCCGATTGAATGAACGAAAACCGT
>JAERRP010000677.1 GCA_016735415.1 Desulfobacterales bacterium
GGCTGCGTTTTTGACCACCCCCCAGGGACCAACCATGGTGATGCTGAAGGCCACTGCCACCACCAGCATGATAACCACGTTGAAGAGTTCATCGTAACCTCGCAGCAACCGATCGGAGCCGAAGGGCCGTAAAAATAGACCGATATTGTCTTGCGGACAGCTTTTAACGCACTCCATGCACAGGCCGCAGGCGTTGTTGCGGCGCATCTTCCCGATATACTGGTTCCAGGGGCAGGCCCAGCCGTCGGGGCTGCCGACAACACAGCACTTCGTCTTGTGGTGCCGGCAGACGTCGGCGTCAATCGCCCGCAGTTCCGTCATCGAGGCCATGGAATAGGTCCCCAGGAAGCCCCCCACCGGGCAGAGATAGAGACAGAAGACCCGCTGGCGGAAAAACACGGCCAGAATCAGGGTTAGCGCCAGAATGCCAAGAAACATCGTCGCCGTGGCAAACGGACGGGTAATTAGAATGATCCCGAAGGATATCATGGTCATGAACAGAATGTTCTGGAGCCAGATGCTTTGCCAGCGTCGGGGCCAGTCTTTCTGCAGACCTGTGAAACGATGATGCAATCGCCGTAAGGGTTCGGGAATATATCGAACCGCCGCCAGTGTTCGCCGCGAAAGCCATTCCGCCGGGGCCGGCAGCGGGCAGACCATGCACCACAGACGCCCCCCCAGGGGAATGAGCACCGCTTTAAGAATAAACCACCACAGAATCCATACGAAAATGATGGCGATATTACGGTTGCCCACCGGACTGCCCCAGAGGCTGCTGAGGATAAAAAGATAGAAGATGACGAAACCGGGGAAAATAAGCCCGAACTGGAAGCTGCGGCTTCGGACGATCCGCTTCAGCCAGGGAAACAACTGGAAGAGATTGACACGCCGGGCCTTTCGGTTCGGGTCAGAGCCCGTGCGGCCGCAGCAGTAGAGACCGCCCAGCACGATCCAGATCGAAAGCGACACCATCAGATAATAGGGGGTGTTGGGGCGGACAATCAACTCACCGGTCATGAAGGGGTGCAGGTTGCCGCACGTCTGGGTGCAGCGGAAGGTGAATTTCCCGGCCCGATCGGCGATCAACTCGACTTCGGAGACTTTGTCCCAATCGGTTTGAAGCGCGCCGTCCTCATCCTCCCATGTGTATTTAAGAAAGTTGATGCCCTGCTGTTTGATGACAAGTTCGAGATCATAACCATCCAGCAGAAAACCGTGGGTGACATCCATCGAGGTGGGTTTGAAAATGACCGTGTCACCCCGGTTGACCGTTATGCGCGCCGGTGTGTAACCATATTTTTCCGCTTTCAATTCAACAATGTGGGTGCGCGGTTGTTCCGTCACACGCCCGAAAAGCAGGGGCAGCGCAAGGGCCGCCAGCAGTCCGCCCGCCACGATCCAGAAGTCTTTTCGGAACCGGAATTTCATGAATCGGATATCGTTTCGCTGCGCATCCAGCTTTATTTGATCCATCGTGCCGGAGCCCCCTCAGTCGGTACCAGAAGCATCACGCTCGACCAGATGCTCGAACAGCCTGAAGGCCGCCGAGCTGTCCCATTTGCGCGGGCCTAAGGCCTTGCCCACAATGGCACCCTGTTTGTCGATAATAATCGTGGTGGGAAGCGCGCGAACCCTGAACTGACGGCCGATCGCTCCCCTGGTATCCATGAGCGCGGTGAAGGAAAGCCGGTATTGTTCAAAAAAGGATTGCACTTGTGCCACCGGTTCCTGGAGATCAACCGCCAGCATGACAAAATCCCGTTCACGGAAGCGTTGATACAGCCGCTCCATGGATGGCATCTCGACCTGGCAGGTCGGGCACCAGGTGGTCCAGAAATTGAGGAAAATGACTTTGCCCCGGAAATCATCCAAATCCACCATGTTACCGTTCAGATCCGGCAGCCTGATTTCGGCCGGCGGCGCAAGGCGCGGAACGGCCAGGATGCCGAGTTCGTCCATCAGCACCGCCGTCCTCTCGTCCACATCGGCCGCCAGGCCGCGCCCGGGTACGAGGCCACACCACAGGAGCGCTAAAACCAGGATGACCATAAAATAGAACGGTCTTCTTAGTTGGTGTCCGTCCCGAAATGGTCTTTTTTGCCCTGATCGGCGTTCTCCGAGGGTTTGCGGCTGCGGCGTACAAAAGTACGCCTCACCGCACCCCGCTGCGGCCGTATCAGAACAAAAAATCCTCATTTCTGAATCGGACACGTGCGTGACTCCCTTAAATCCGTGGATGGACACTAGTTGCGTCCCAGCCATGCCTTGAGTCTCCCGTAAGCTGCTTTAAAGCGCAAAACGGTAGAGGAGAGGAAAATAGGCCGGGAGGCGCACGAGACTGTCGGTGACAATCAACACCCCCAGGACCACCATCACCAGGCCGCTGACGCGCTCCACCAGCACCATGTGTCGCCGGTAGCGGCGGAATGCCCGCAGGAAACCGTCGATACCATAAGCGGAAAGGATAAACGGCACCCCCAGTCCAAGGGCATAGATCCCCAGCAGAAGCGTGCCCTGGCGCACATGGCCCAGGGTTCCGGCATAAGCGAGAATAGCCGCCAGAACGGGGCCGATGCATGGGGTCCAGCCAAAGCCGAAAGCAGACCCGATGACGAAGGCCCCTGCCAGGCCGAAGCGTCTCCGGGTCAGGTTGAACCGCATTTCATGCTGGAAGAGCGTCGTGGGCCCAAGCCCCAGTTTGACCGCACCGAAGAAGATGATGAGTATTCCCGCCCCCTTGGTGAACAGGTTGAGATGGCGGGTTAAAAAACCGCCGATCCAGGTGACGGAGGCGCCGAACAGAATAAACACCGTGGAAAAACCGGCCACGAAAAACAGGGCGTTGAGCATAACCGTGCGCTTCGTTCGCGGGGCGGGCGAGGCCTGTTGCAGTTGCGTGATGGAGGTCCCGGAAATGAAAGAAACATAACCGGGCACCAGGGGGAGCACACAGGGTGAAAGGAAGGATACCAGCCCGGCCGTGAAGGCCAGCAGAAGCGAAACCTCATTCATGACTATAGCGACTTGTAGAGCACGCCGGGGGTGCCGCGTGTGAGCGTTAAGTCAACGGTCACCCCGCCCTGCCCGGAGAAGTTCACTTTCTGCCGGATCGTTTTCAGCTTGGCGTGCCGGGTTTTGACAACATAGGTGCCCGGGGGAAGGTCGGGTACCGCCCCGATACCATGGGCTTCGAGGTATCGCCGGTCCGGTATCTCAAAGTTGCCCCGGCGGTCGGTAACACTGAAATAGGGGGATTTCATTACCATGATATAGGCGGCCATTTCGGCGTGGACATCGCAGCGCAACTCGACAATACCCGGGTTTTCAAAGCTGACCGTCTGGCGTGCACCGGGTTTAAAACTGCCCAGATTGAATTTATTGGCGCGGCTCAGAGAAAAAACATTGTGATCGACCTTGTCGTTGTTGGGGAAGTTCACCGCCGCGCCGACGATGACGGGCAGCACATGGGGTATGAACGTCAGATTACGCTGATCCATGTCGAAGCGGGCTTTCGAGAGATCCACCTCGACTACAGGGGCCCGGACCAGATAGACTAGGATGTTCTCGGGTGAACGCAAACCCCTGACGCTGACATTGCCCTTGATCGTCCCGGCGGTCAGGCTGCCGGGCATCAACAATAAAAGCATTCCGATGCAAACGGTCCAGGTGTTGTTCAATAGGGACTTCAAGGCCTTACCTCCACAGGGTTTACCAGGCCACGCTGGTGATGGGAATGTCGTCAACCTGCCATTTTTTGGCCGCCGCCAGGGAACGGTGCACCGGCCGATAAATCAAACGGGCCTCGGCCGAGGGCTCATCCTCGGGATCCGTCAAACGGAACTGGTAGGTCAGGGTGACCGTTTTTTTGGGGCGGATGCGGGTGTCGGCGGCAATGC
>JAERRP010000301.1 GCA_016735415.1 Desulfobacterales bacterium
GACACTGCTGCAACAAATCAAATGCGTCTATCAAACCGTTCGCGACAAAGATCCCCGACAGCTTTAATCCTCTGTGATCAACAAACTGTTCTGTTGTTATGGGGTCGGGCCACGTTAAGTGTCCGATAATCGTTTTTTCAGGCCTAAAATCACGATTACTCAGTAATGTCCGGTTAGCTTCTTGCGTGTGTTTGCACGCAGAAAAAAAATCGGTGGAAAAATGAAAAAAAGTGAAATTTTCTCTTGACAAATAGGTAAAAATTTTCCGCGGCGACTTGTAAAATTAACTGTCATTACAAGGAGTTACGCTTATGCCGCGATCATTCGAACCGTACCAAAAGAAATTTCGCTCAAATTCGTTTTTTCAATTTATACAACCAATTGGGGATGTTATCCCCGAAATACCTGTGCTTAAGTCCTGTGGAGATAGGCCACTTAAAATGACCTTCGAAGATCAACTCAAAATGCTGATTTTCTTCCATCTCGAAGAGCATGTCTCGGCTCGTCACATGCTTCAGGTTATTGAACAGGATGACTTTGCTCGTAAAAACATTGCCCCGGAAGAAGGCATTAAAAAAAGCAGTTTCTCCGAGGCTATCAATACAAGGGGGCTTGAACAGCTCCAAATCGTATTTGAAAAGCTCAGCCAAAAGGCATCCGGCATACTGCCCAATAGACACCCTGAACTCGGCGACCTTGCCGCCCTTGATGGCTCACTGATCGATGCAACGCTTTCCATGTGTTGGGCTGATTACCGCAAGGGATCCAAAAAAGCTAAAATTCACCTGGGTTTTGATCTGAACCATGGAATCCCATCGAAAATTTTCTTCACAGACGGCAAGGGGGCTGAACGGCCCTTTGTCGATCCCATCACTTCCGTCGGCCAAACCATTGTAACCGACCGAGGCTACCAGGAACATGCCCTGTTCGATGACCTGCAGGTTCAAGGTAAACATTTTGTTATTCGAATCCGGGCCAATACAACCAAAACCATTGTCAAAGAAACCGCCGTCAGCAGTGACAGTATCGTTTTTTTCGATGCCGAAGTGCTACTGGGCACCAAGGAAAACAAAAATCAATCACAGAAATCGGTACGCCTGGTCGGATACCGTGTTAATGGCGTCGATTACTGGATAGCAACGGATCGCAGGGATCTGACGGCCGAGCAGATAGCTGAAGTCTATAAGCTCAGATGGAACATCGAGAACTTTTTTGCCTGGTGGAAACGTCATCTGCGTGTCTACCATCTGATTGCAAGGAGTGAGTACGGCTTAATGGTACAAATCCTGGCAGGCCTCATTACCTATTTGCTGCTTGCCATACACTGCCATAAAAACCATGGCGAGCCGGTAAGTATAAAAAGAGTGAGGGAACTACGGATTAAAATCCAAAACGAGCTTCGGACAGCAGAAGCGGCACCAGATCCTAAAATTTCCAAAGCACAGGAACAACAGTTTTTACATGCAAAGATCTAACCGGACATTACTGAAAACACCTCCATTTATTGTGGACCGGCGGCAGACGATAGCGACGCTGATTTTTTATACCCATCTAAAACTACCCGCAGAACAATTGATAAGGTCCACCCCTCCCTTCGTCATTCCGGTTCACCACTCATTCCCCGAATAAACGCCCGCACATTGCTACCCAGCACGTCATGATTGTAGCCACCCTCCAGGATGCCGAAGCACCCGCCCTGCTGGCGCGCCGCCGCCGCACGTACCATTCGGCCCAAGGCGTGGTAGTTTGCGGTCGAAAGCAATCCGCCCCAGTCTTCCAGGTGATTATCGAAACCGGCCGAAACGCCGATGATGTCGAAAGTCTCATTGGCCAGCGCCGCTTCGGCCTGTTCCAGGTATAGGTCGGCGGTAGCGGCCTCCGGATTCACGACCGTCACCCAGGGCCGGTCGCCCAGGATGTTGACATTGCCATCCCCATAGTGGAGATCAAAATCAAGCACCAACGCCCGGGTGATACTGCCCTCCTGTTTGAGTCGGGCCAGGGCGACGGCCATGTTGTTGAAGTAGCAAAAACCCCAGCAACTGTCCGCGGAGGCATGGTGTCCGGGCGGACGGACGCGGGCAAAAGCCGGTTCGACCAGACCGCTGATGGCGGCCTGTATCGCGCCACCGGCGGCCAGGGCGGCAACATCGTAAACGCCTTCATCCTGAACGCTTTCGAGGTGACGCCGACTGTGAACGCGCAGGATATCGATTTCAGAGGCCGGTTGAATCGTCTCGAAGTCAACCTGGCCTTCGAGGGCGGCGACAATCGCTTCCATCCGTCCGGCGGCGGCCGCCGGGTCAGCCGCGTAGACCTGATAGAAGGCATTGTGGAAATAGGCTTTCATAGCGAGCTCCAAACAGGGTTCGTGAAAGGCAATCAGATGTCAACCCACCATAAGTGTGAACCCGCAGGTGCGTCAATAGCCGGCAATTATGGCAGCGCCCACAGAGCGCAATCAATTGGCCCGTCACGGGCCTCCAAGTGCAAAATGGATCCATCCCCAGGCGACCCATCCAATCCGGCAATATCCAGCTTGGCACCCAAGACCGAAGAATCGGTTTCCGGGTTTGATGGTGCATGGCATCTTGGACGATCAGGGTTCGTGCAAAAAAAAGTTCACAAATTTCAGAGTTGAGACGCCCGTTGGTACAAGGCGTGAAAGCGCAGGAATAGCCGGCCTATTCCGAGCTTTCACAACGCCGCCGGGCGGGATGCATCGGCGCTCAAAATGTACGTTATTTTTGCGCGAGTTCTAAGTTCTACACAACAGGGCCCGGGAGCAAGTCGCGGGCCACACGGGCAAGCGGATCGGTCTGCGGGCTACGCCCCGTGCGAGCCTCCCATCCGCCCCGACAGCCCGGCCATCTCAAACCGGGTGACATTGCAAAGATCGTTGTTATAGTAAAATCACAATATACCGGACGGCAGCCTTCCCCAAATACAGTCGATTGCCACCCTCTCATCAACGATTGGACCGCAAAGGAGATTTAGATGAAAAAGTTACTGGTGGGTTACGTCAGCCGCACAGGCAACACCAAAAAGATGGCGGAATACATCGCCGAAGGAATTCGTTTCGCGGGAAACGAAGTGGTCGTTAAAAAGATCGCGGAAATCAAGAACGAGAAGGAACTGGAAGGATTTGACGGCTATGTTTTCGGCGGCCCCACCTATCACCGCGATATGGTCGGCAGCATGAAAACGTTTCTCTTCCTGGGCCAGAAGGTCAACATGGTCGGTAAAATGGGCGGCGCGTTCGGTTCCCATACCCACAGTGGCGAGTCGGCCCAGATGATTTTCGATACCATGCAGCATGTCTACAAAATGGACATGGTGGACCTGGGCGCCCTGAACCTGAAAGAACAAATCGTCAATACCGAAGAAGGCCTGAAAGCCTGCCAGGACTATGGCAAGGCCGTCGGACAGAAGTTGTCTTAAACGGCATCCGATGGGAGGGCACACGGCCCTCAATCGCTTCCCCGTGACGCTGAACCGGAAGGCCGGGCAAACCGGCCGACCGGTTCAGCCTGTATGCCAACCGCCCGCCTTTTCTCCGCAGCACATCACCCGACCAGACTTTTATGGTAACGACTTGCGTTTCCGGCCCCGGATCTAGTAGGGTCGAGACCGTATAAAATTGATATCCGGGCCGCAAAAACGACGGCCCGGTTTCGAATTTCACCTTTGACGACGCCAACCCCATGCGCATACGCTACAAATTTTTCCTCGTGCTGTTGACCTTCAGCCTGATCCCGCTTCTGGTGGTGACCACCATCAGCCGCCGGCATATCAACCGCCTCGGAAAAACACTGGCCCAAAACGCCCGGGAAAACCGCACCCAAATCATCATCCGCGACCTGGAGCAGGTCGCCAGATTTTCAGCGGACACCATTCGTCACGATACCGACCGCCTGCGGCTTGCGCTCCGCTATCTGGCGGACGCCGTCGTGAACGCGCTGCAGCAAACCAATCCACCGAAGGCCGGCCGCCTGTATTTCTCGTCGGACTATACCCGTCCGGATACGGCCCCGCCGGATCTGGCCTTTTCATGGCGCTACCGCCGTTCGATTCCGGATGGGGGGCAGGCGGCCACTGCCATCAGCCTGGAACATCCGACTTTTGTCATTCCGACCGACCTGCAAAGGGCCCGGGAAGCGCCCTGGCGCAAGCTGGGGAAAATCGGTGAGGTCTTCAAAGAAATATACGGTTATTCCGGATCGATCGTCCATCGCGTCTATTTTGGACTGGAGAATGGCATCCACGTCTCCTACCCCGGCCATGGTCATTACAACAAGTACGATCCCCGTGATCGCCCGTGGTATCAGGAGGCCAAACGCCAGGACGGCGAGGCCTGGCTGTCACACAAAGACGTCAGGACCGGCCGGATCGTTTTCACCGCCGCTCTGCCGATCAAAGATCACGCGGGCGGCCTCATCGGCGTTGCCGCCATCGACATTCTGCCCGAAGAGTTTATGCAGCTCGACCAACTGCGAACCCAGTGGTCGGCTCAGACCAGGGCCTATATTATAATGCCGGTATGGCCGGAAGACGGCGCGGCGGAACTGCGGGTGATTGCCCGCGGCGACCTCAATTCGGCCCAAGGCGGTGAAATCGCCGATCAGCCCCTGGCCCACATCACCCGATCCGATCCCGACAGACTTCAAGTCTTCGCCCAACGTCTGCAGTCACACGAAACCGGGTATGACGAAATGCCGTTCCATAACATGGAGGCTCTGTGGGCCTTTGCGCGGATACCGCAGCCCATCAAGGAGAAAATCTATCTCCTGCTGATCGTGCCGCAGACCATGGTGACGATCCAGGCCGATCGCGTCAGTAAAAATGTCCTTGAGCTGACCCACCACATTTACCGAATCACCGGCATCGCCGCCGGGTTGATTCTGCTGCTGGTGATCCTGGTCGGCTGGCTGGGTTCACGCACCATTACCAAACCGTTGGGAAAAATGCTCGATGCCTGGAGGCAACTGGCCCGCGGTGACTTCAGCGTGCGGCTGGATATGCGCACCGGTGATGAACGCGATGCTCTGGCCGAAGGCTTCAACGCCGTCGTGCCCAAACTGGAGGCGCATTTCAACCTGAGTCAGTCCATGGCGCTGGCTCGCCAGATCCAGCAAAACCTGCTGCCCCACGACCCACCGGCGCTGCCGGGCCTCGATTTTTCTGGTGACAGTCGCTATTGCGACGAAACCGGCGGCGATTATTACGACGTTTTCAAGACCGGGGCCGCGACCGAAAAGAGCTTTGCGGTGATCGTCGCGGATGTCTCCGGACACGGTGTCCCCGCCGCCCTGCTGATGACCGGCACCCGCACCATGATTCGCAGCCTCTCCATGCTGGTCGACGATCTGGCCGCGCGGTTCACCCTTGTCAACCGCCTGCTCTATCCGGACACTTCGGATTCGGGTAGTTTCATCACCCTCTTCTATCTTGAAATCGATATGGCCCTGCGTCACCTGCGCTGGATTCGGGCCGGACACGATCCGGCCATCGTCTACGATCCGGCCACGGACCGGTTCTCGGAAATGGGTGGCCGCGGCATGGCCCTGGGAATCGAACCGGAATACGAATTCACGGCGGAGGAAGCCCCGTTAGGATCATCGGGGCAGATCATCGTCATCGGAACGGACGGCATCTGGGAGGCGCACAATCCGCAGCAGGAGATGTTCGGCAAAGCGCGGGTTCACGCGGTGATAAGGCAACACTGTCATGAAACGGCCACCGTCATCCGGGATCAGCTGTTTGAGGCCGTGGCCACTTTCTCGGAAGGGCGGCAGGAAGACGATATTACCCTGGCCGTGATCAGGGTATTGTAACACCTCGCGGATTGACCTTCGCGGCGCAGAGGACCCCACGCGGCCGGGCGACAACCCCGAAGCCGCGTTCCTATTCGCCCGTGGATGCCCGCCACCAGCTCAGAAACGATTTAAGCGGTTTCCAGCCGGGCTTGTCGAGCCAGGCCGGGGTCGGCTCTTCATCGGCCGGGGG
>JAERRP010000276.1 GCA_016735415.1 Desulfobacterales bacterium
AACCAGAATTTATACAAAAGTTTTTTATCTTCGATTTTTGCCAGACAGATGATGCCGTATTGGCCCGGTTCGTCAAAAGTGAAATTGGCGGCATATATTCCGTTGTAGTCTTTCAGGCTTTCCACCGCTTCCTTCCGGGAAGGGGAAATGATCTTGATCTTGCCGACGGCCTTTTCAAGCGGCGCGTCCGTTTCGGCATCGAAAAACTTCACCATCACGTGGTGGGTGGCCCCAGCGGGGTCCTTCATCTTCATGCTGGCCAGCGTCATCACCTGGAATTCGGCCTTGACCGCCTGGACCGTGGCTTCGTGTTTGAAAGCACTCTGGTCCATGGCCATACCGCTGGACCCGCTCGCGGACAGGGCCGCTGATGTCACAACCAGTGATGCGGCAAGCAGCGCACCCAATACGATGAACGATTTGATTCCGGTTGGCATTGTTTTCTCCTTTGCTATTCGCTTCCATATTCAAATGGTTTCGGTTTTTATTTCGGCAGGTTCCATCCCTTCAACAGACCATAGATGGCCGGCACGACGACCAGCGTGAGAATTGTGGCGCTGATCATGCCCCCCACCATAGGCGCGGCGATACGCTTCATGACTTCCGATCCCGTGCCGTGGCTCCACATGATGGGCATCAGACCCGCCATGATGGCAACCACCGTCATCATCTTGGGGCGAACCCGCAACACGGCCCCTTCAATGATGGCCTCGCGGAGATGGCGGCGGCTGAATTCCGGACCGGCTTTCTCCTTGAACTTGGAATAGGCGATATCGAGGTAGATGAGCATGACCACACCTGTCTCGGCCGCCACACCGGCCAGGGCAATAAACCCGACCCCCACCGCCACGCTCATGTTGTAATCCAGCAAATACATGAGCCAGATGCCGCCGGTGAGGGCAAAAGGAACGCTGAGCATAATAATCAGACATTCGGTCACGTTTTTGAAATTGAAATAGAGCAGCAGAAAAATAACCACCAGCGTCATGGGAACGACGATCACCAGGCGCTTCTTGGCCCGCACCATGTACTCGTACTGCCCGCTCCATACGAGACTGTAACCCGGCGGCATCCGGATCTTATCCCGCACTGCCGCCTGGGCGTTCTTCACATAGGTTCCCACGTCGATGTCCGTGATATCAATATATATCCAGGCATTATTGCGCGCGTTTTAGCTCTTGATGGCCGGTGGTCCCTTGACGATCGTGATGTCTGCCACCTGGATGATGGGGATCTGGGCCCCGGTGGGCGTCGGCACCAGTATCCGTTTGAGGGTTTCGAGCGAATCCCGCAGCTCGGTCCCGTAACGCAGGTTGACGGGATAACGTTCCAGCCCCTCCACGGTCTGGGTAATGTTCATACCGCCGATGGCGCTCACGATGATGTCCTGGATGTCTCCCACCGTCAGGCCGTAGCGGGCCGCATCTTCCCGGCGAATTTTGTAGTCGAGAAAATTGCCGCCGGTCACCCGTTCCGCATAAACGCTGAGGGTCCCTTCCATATCACGCAGGACGACCTCGATCTGTTCGCCCAGATCGCTCAGCACTTGGAGGTCCTCGCCCATGAGCTTGATGCCCACCGGGGTCTTGATTCCGGTGGAAAGCATGTCGATGCGGGCCTTGATGGGCATGGTCCAGGCGTTGGTCAACCCCGGAAACTGGATCGCCTGGTCCAGTTCCCGAATCAACTTATCCATGGTCATGCCCTCGCGCCACTCGGATTCGGGTTTGAGTTGAATGGTGGTTTCGACCATGGACAAGGGGGCTGGATCGGTGGCGGTTTCCGCACGACCGATCTTGCCTAAAACGTGTTGCACCTCGGGAAAGGATGCAATGATGCGATCCGTTTGCTGGAGCACCTCGCGGGCCTTGGTGACCGAAATCCCCGGCAGCGTGGTCGGCATGTAGAGCATATCCCCCTCGTTCAGGGGCGGCATGAATTCCGATCCGATCCGCTGTAAAGGAATCCATGTGAGGGTCAGCACCACCACGGCCAGCAGGATGACCGACGTTTTGGCCTTCAGCACTAATTCGATGATGGGATGGTAAATCCAGATGAGAAAGCGATTAACCGGGTTGCGGTGCTCCGGGCGAATCTTCCCGCGAATGAGATACCCCATCAACACCGGCACGATCGTAATCGACAGCAGGGCCGCCCCCATCATGGCATAGGTCTTGGTAAAGGCCAGCGGTCGGAACAGCCTTCCCTCCTGGGCTTCGAGCGTGAACACCGGCAGGAAACTGATGGCGATGATCAAGAGCGAAAAAAACAGGGCCGGTCCCACTTCCTTGGCCGCGTCCGTAATGAGTTCCCAGTGAGGTTTTTTACCGCCGTCCTGTTCGATGTGTTTATGGGCGTTTTCGATCATGACGATGGCGGCGTCCACCATGGCACCCACAGCGATGGCGATGCCCCCCAGACTCATGATATTGGCGTTGAGGCCCTGCTTTTCCATGATGATAAAACTGATAAAGACCCCCATTGGCAGGATGAAAATGCCCACCAGGGCGCTTCGGAAGTGAAACAGGAAGATAATGCAGACCACCGCCACGATCAGGCTCTCTTCGATCAGGGTGTTTTTCAGATTGTTGATGGCGCGCAGAATAAGGCTGGAACGGTCATAGACCTCTCTGATGCGCACGCCTTCGGGGAGCCCCGATTGAATTTCCTCGATCCGTTCTTTCACATTGCGGATCACCTCCAGAGCGTTTTCACCGAAGCGCATGACCACGATGCCGCTTACCACTTCACCCAGCCCGTTGTAGTCGGCGATGCCCCGTCGAATTTCCGGGCCAATCCGCACCGTGGCGATATTTCTCATAAGAATGGGGGTACCTCGCGGGCCAATGCCTACGGGAATGTTGCGAATATCTTCTAGCCCTTCGATGTACCCGCGGCCGCGGACCATGAATTCGGTTTCCCCCATTTCCACCACACGACCGCCGACATCGCTGTTGCTTCGCTTAATGGCCATCTGCACTTTCGGCAGGGGAATTTTGTAGGCCAACAGCTTGTTGGGATCCACCATGATCTGGTATTGTTTGACAAAACCGCCGACGGAAGCAACCTCCGCGACGCCATTGACACCGGTCAGTTCATAGCGCAGGAACCAGTCCTGAATCGAGCGCAGTTGGGACAGGTCGTGCCGGTCGCTCTCCAGGGTGTAGGCGTAAACCCACCCCACCCCGGTGGCATCCGGCCCCAGGGTCGGGTTGACCCCATCAGGCAGCCTTCCGGAAACGAAATTGAGGTACTCCAGTACGCGGCTGCGGGCCCAGTACATATCGGTGCCGTCTTCGAAGATCACATAGACGAAAGAAAAACCGAAGAAGGAGTACCCCCTCACCACGCTGGCGTAAGGAACGGAAAGCATGGCCGTGGTGAGGGGATAAGTCACCTGATCTTCGACCACCTGGGGTGCCTGTCCCGGAAATTCCGTAATGTTGCGGCGGTACCGATCAGGATGATGGTCACCGTCATGGATATCCCTTTTTTTGACATCAGTTAACTCCTGCCTTGGATGCTGCCGCGCGCCGGCGTGAGACCACCTTGGACCGGTTTCCCGACGGCGTCTTTTCTTTCCGTGGTGTCACCTCGATATCCGCCAGGGCCGTCCCGGTAACGGTTTCAAGTTCAGTCAGCTTCTTGTAAATTTCAAACCGGTATTTCTCGGCCTGAAGTTCAAACCGCAGCCTGCGGACGTGCGCGTTGATCATCGTGCCGAAATCCAGCTTGCCGACCTCGTAGGCCGCCAGTGACGCACGCGACCACAGGTCCGCCTGTTGCACCAAGCCCCCCTTGAACAGGCGGTAGTTTTCGCGAATGGCATCAATCTCATGGAGAATCGCATCCACCTGGTGCGGCAGGGCCTGTTGCTGATTTTCATAAGCTTTGGTGGTCGATCTGTGACGTTTCAAAGCCGCGGTCAACTGCCGGCCCTGTTTCCGGTGCTGATAAAGGGGAATGTTGACCACGACCGAAGCGGAAACAAAATCGGGCTGATCGTTCCCCATGTTGCCTTCATCGCGCTGACCGTAACCCACTTTGAAATCCATGTCGGGGTAAAAGTTTTTGCGCGCCAGCGCGATGTTCACCAAGGCCTTGTCGATTTCCGCCTGCCGGACCCGCAGCTGCGGGTTATGGCGTATGGCCAGGTCCCGCACTTCACCCGGATCGAGATCGATTTGCAGGAAATCGAAGCGCTCGAACTTCTCCACCGGCATGAAGTCGGATCGATTCAACAGCTCATTGATGCGCGACACCAGCACCCGCTGTTGCCCCTCCAGACTGACCTGTTCGTCGATCAGTTTACTCACCTCGACCTGCCCCTGAAAGACATCCTGCTGCAGCCCGCGTCCGGAGGCATACACGGCCTCCGCCACCCGCAGCATCTGCTTGACCATCTGGGTCAACTCCAAATTAAAACGCAGTCCCTCCCGAACAAACCCCAGATCGTAGAATGCCAGCGCAAGCGATTTAACCAGTACCTGCGTTTTGACGTCGATAAGTGCCTGCTGGCGCTCCACGGCGATAGCGGCCCGCTGGGTGCGCAAATCGAGTTTCCCGAACCAGGGGAATTTCTGAGCGATGAAAAGCTGCTTCTGGGTCATGGGATCCTGGTCGAAACTGAAGCTGTCGGTGGGAAGATTGGCCACGCCCCCCCCCAGACGCGGATCGTCCAGAGCGCCCGCCACGGGGACTTCTTCTGCCAGGGCCGCGAGCTCCTCTTTCAGGCTCAACAACTCCTCGCTGTGTTCGATCAGATCAATGATGAGCCGCTCGAGGGCGGGCGATTTTGAATAGATGGCACGCACCTCAACTCCGGTGTCCGACCAGACGGGCACGGCCGTGATAAGAAAAAAGCTTAAAAAAGCGATGGATCTCTTGATCATGAGATGACCCCCTTGTTGATGGGTTGACATGTCCGTTTTTCAACAAATGTGCCACTGGCAATTTTATCTCCCGGCCATATCGATCGTTGCGGGGGTATGCCTGCTTCTCGTACTCATCAGCATATCCACCTATCGCAACTTGAACCGCGAAAAACAGCGCGCCTTGGATTACAGCCAACGCCAGGGAATGACCCTCCTGCGGGCGCTGGAGGCCGGGGCCCGCACCGGTATGTCCCTGCCCTACTGGCGGGAAGACACCATCCGCACCCTGCTGGAAGAAACCGGCCGCGATGCAAACGTGGCCTACCTGTATCTGTATGACGCCGACGGTCGTATCCGGCACCATTCGATACCATCCAGCGAAGGAGCGATCAGCACATGGCGGCCGCCGATCGACGCGGAGCATCCCAGC
>JAERRP010000504.1 GCA_016735415.1 Desulfobacterales bacterium
CCTCGCCCTCAACGAAAGCCATCCGCTCGTGCAAAACCCTAAAGTGGAGTGACTGCGCCAGCGGGCAGACCCGCAAGTTCTCCGGCGTTGTCGAAGCGGTGGACAAGTCCAGCCTGAGCTTTGAAGTCTCCGGAAATGTGCAGGTCGTGACTTTCGACGTCGGTCAGGAGATTACCCAGGGTGAGGTCATCGCCACCCTGGACACCCTGACCTTCAAGCTGGATCTCGACGCGGCCCAGGCCAAGTTACGGCAGGCCCGCCCCCAGTTGTCCGAGAAGGATGCCGAATACAAGCGCTACCTCGGGGTCAACGAAGAAAGTCCGGGAGCCGTCAGCCAGTCGTCCGTGGACCAGGCCCAGGCGGCCTTCGAAAGCGCCAAGGAAAACGTCAGCGTGGCTGTTTCCGAGTTGAACCTGGCCAAACGCGACCTAAAAAAAACCAAGCTGATCGCGCCTTTCGACGGTGTCATCGCCAAGCGTCACGTGGAACCCTTTTTCGAAGTCAAACGGGGCGATCCCATCTACGATGTTTTCGTGGAGGGGGCCATGGAAGTCGCCAGCAGTATCCCCGAAACCGACATCGAGGGGATTTATCTGGGCCAGAGCTGCCGCATGGTTTTCCCCATCGACACCAGTCTCGTCTACAACGGCATCGTGACCGAAATCGGGCGGGTGGCCGGCACGGCCAATGCCTTTCCGGTCAAGGTCAAAATCCTGACGGCGGACCTCAAACTGCGTCCGGGCATGACCGCCGAGGTCATTTTTCAGATATCCGAGGCCGACCACCAACGCGCCTTCCTGGTGCCCGTTTCGGCCCTGGTGCCCGGCGACGATCGCGACGAGGGCTATGTCTTCGTGTTCGCCCCCGACAGTTCGACCGTCAAACGCATCCCCGTCAAGGGCCCCGGTAGTGTGGAGGGCAACCGCATCATGATCACCGATGGTCTTAAGGGGGGCGAAATTATCGCCGTGGCCGGGGTCAGTTTTCTGGAGGACGGGCAGAAGGTCAAACTGCTGGAAACGGCTCCAACGAAGGAATAAGCGCTGTCGATAACCGCCCTGAAGGCTCTCTTCGACATATTGATCCGGCAATTAATGACCGCATGATCGACAGACATACAGGATAAACACGACCATGGCCCTCATCACCCGCTTCGCCCTGGATACCCAGCGCCTGACCGTTACCTTTATCATTACGGTCGTCATCTTCGGACTGTTGCAGTTTTTCAGCTTCGCCCGCCAGGAAGATCCGGCCATCGTCATCCGTGAAATCGTGGTGACCGCGTATTTCCCCGGCATGGAACCGGCCGACGTCGAAGAACTGGTCACCCGCAAGCTGGAAGCCGAGATCCGGACCCTGCCCGAAATCGACGAAATCTGGTCGGATTCCAAAACCGGTTCGTGTATTATTCACGCCGAAACGCGCGACGAGTACGAAGACCTCGATCTCATCTGGCAGAAAATCCGCAACAAAATGGCGGACATCAAACCCGCGTTGCCCGAGGGCACCATCGGCCCCTTTGTCAACGACGAATTCGGACTCACGGCCGTGGCCACCATCGCGTTGTGGAGCGATGGTTTTTCCATGGCGGAAATGCGTCTGGTGGCCAGGGATGTCCGCGACCGGCTTTACGAACTCGACGGAATCCGCAAAATCGAACTCTACGGCGTTCAGCAGGAACAGATCTTCCTGACCTTCTCCACTGCCAAGCTCGAGCAGTTCGGCATTACGGGCAAGGATTTCATCAATACCCTCGTGGAACAGAATGTGGTCCTGCCCAGCGGCCGCATCGACGCGGCCGGCCAGGACATCATTGTGGAACCCACCGGCAATTTTCAAAAAATCGAAGACATCGAAAATGTTCTGATCACAATCCCCGACACCCAGCAGACGGTCAAACTCAAAGATGTCCTGACTGTGGTGCGAGGTTACGAAGACCCCCCCCGGAGCCTGGCCTATTACAACGGACAGCCCGCCATCGTGATCAGCGTTTCCATCACGCCCGGGGTCAATTCGGTGGCCTTCGGCGAGGAACTCACCCAAAAAATCCGGGCCCTGGAGTCCGGTCTGCCCATCGGCTACGTGATGGAATTCGCCACCTTCCAGCCCGACCTGGTAGAAGTGGCCGTCAACGGGGCCCTCAGCAACGTCTATCAGACCCTGGCCATCGTGCTGGTGGTGGTCATGCTCTTTCTGGGCCTGCGCACCGGCATGATCGTGGGCTCCTTTGTGCCCATGACCATGCTGATGGGCCTGATCATCATGCGCTCCTTCGGCATCGAACTGGAGCGGGTGTCCATTGCTTCCGCCATCATTGCGCTGGGCATGCTGGTGGACAACGGCATCGTGATTGCCGAAGACATTCGATCACGCCTGGGACGGGGCGAAGAAAAACGGGCCGCCTGCCTGGAAACCGGCCGCACCCTGGCCATTCCCCTGCTGACGTCTTCGCTCACGACCATCCTGGCCTTCATTCCCATGCTCATGATCGACGGCCAGACCGGAGAATATGCCTATTCGCTGCCCATGGTGGTCATCATCCTTCTCCTGTCTTCCTGGTTTCTGTCCATGTACATGACCCCCTGCATGAGCTTCTGGTTCATGAAAACGGGCGGGAAAGAGGCCCCGCCGGCCGACAGCCCACCGCAGGAGGATGCCTACGATGGCAAATTCTACCGGGTTTACCGGGGGCTGCTTGAAACGATCCTGCGCTTTCGCAAGCTGGCCATCATCGGCGGTATCGGCATGTTGATACTGGGTGGCCTCGTGGCCAGTCAGTTGACCAAAGAGTTCTTCGGCCCCAGCGAGCGCAACCAGTTTCTGGTCTACCTCGACATGCCGGCCGGCACGCGCATCGATGCGACCGACCGGACCACCCGCAAGCTGACCGACTGGCTGGCGGACAAGGAACAGAATCCGGAAGTAACCAGTACGATTGCCTATGTAGGCACCGGCGGTCCGCGCTTCTTCCTGGTGCTGTCCCCCCTGGACCCGGACCCCCACGTGGCCTTCCTGGTGATCAACACCGAAACCCCCGAACAGGTGCCGGCCCTGGTGGAACGGGTGCGCACCTATTTCTACGACCATATCCCCGAAGCCGCCGGCCGGGCCAAACGCATGTGGATGGGTTCCGAGGAGCCCGGCTTTCTGGAAATCCGCCTGGTCGGCCTCGATCCGGAGTACCTTTTCAAGCAAGGCAACCAGCTCGTGGCCGACATCAAAACCATTCCGGGCGCCCTGGATGTGCGCAGCGACTGGGAAAACAAAGTGCTCAAAATCCGGGTTATCGTCGACCAGACCCGGGCGCGCCGGGCCGAAGTCACGTCCGAGGATATTGCCAACTCGCTGATGAGCCACATGGACGGTCTCAAGATCACCGAGTATCGCGAGGGCGACCTGGCCATCCCGGTGCTGACGCGCGCCACGGCGCAGGAACGCGAGAACCTGGGCGACCTGTGGAATGTCAGTGTCGGCAGCAGTAAACGGGGCAACCGGGTGCCCCTCACCCAGATTGCCGAGATTAGCGCCCGCTGGGACTTCAGCCGCATCGCCCGCTACGACCAGGAGCGGACCGTGACGATGGAAGCCAAACACGAATATCTGAAGGCGGAAGAACTGCTGCAGGTCATCGAACCCTTTATCGCCGACCTCCAACTCAAGGAAGGCTATCGCTGGGAGGTGGGGGGTGAAATCGAATCCCGGATCGAAGTCATGGAAAAACTGACCCGCTACCTGCCGGCCTGTGTCTTCGGTATTGTGGTGCTTTTGATCTGGCAGTTCAATTCCTTCCGCCGCCCGGCCATCATCTTCTTCACCATTCCCCTGGCCTTCACGGGCGCTTTTATCGGTCTGCTGATCATGCGGGCGCCCTTTGACTTCTTCGGCATGCTGGGGCTGCTCAGCCTGGCGGGTGTCATCATCAACAACGGTATCGTGCTGATCGACAAGATCGATTCGGAGCAGGCCGCCGGCAAAGCCCCTTATGCCGCCGTAATGTCGGCGGCCGTTTCGCGCCTCCGGCCGATTATCATGACCACGGTTACCACCGTGCTGGGCGTTATGCCGCTGATCATCTCCAGGGACCCGCTTTTTTACGCCATGGCCTGCATTTTGGGGTGGGGCCTGGTTTTCGGAACGATGCTGACGCTGGGGCTGGTGCCGGCCCTGTATGCCGTTCTTTTCCGAGTGAGCGCCACGACCGCCCGGGAAGCTGAATAATTCCCGGTCAGGCGCCGAGGGCTGCAATCGGAACTACTCCCGGCCGCGGACCTTCCGCGTCATGCCGTACCTCATGAATACATTCCAG
>JAERRP010000794.1 GCA_016735415.1 Desulfobacterales bacterium
GGCAGCGTGTTATTCGAGCCAAGCTTGACGGTGTCGTAAAAAGTCCGATATCTTCGCTACCTGCAGCCCTCGGCAATACGGCGTAAGGTCGATAAGCCACATTCCTCGGGATACGCAAGCCGTATATCGGGCTTTTTACGGGATCGTCAGGTTTGAAATGACATGGCCCTGTCTTGCTGTACCCAATTAACCGCTTTATCCATTCAAGATGCAGAGCAAAAGGAGGTCGTAATGCGAAAAAGTTTTCTGGTACTCGTAGCAATCCTTATTTTGGGGCTGGCCCTGGCGCCTTGCGGCTGGACCGCGCCGAAGACGATCAAAATCGGCATTAACGCGCCCATAACGGGCGATATCCCCAAGGTCGGTGAAGGATCCAGATACGCGGCGGAAATGTGGCTGGAGGACATCAAGGCGGCCGGCGGTCTCGATGTCGGTGGTGTCAAGTACGATGTCGAAGTGATTATCGAAGACAATGAATCCAAACCCGAATCGGCGGCCAAAGCCGCCACCAAACTGATTACGGTAGACGAAGTGCTGGCCATCGTGGGGCCGCAATCCTCCGCCCAGGCCATTCCGGCAGGTGAAATGGCCAACAATTACGGCACCCCCATGATCAGTCCCTGGTCCACCAATCCGGATACCACCAAAGATCGCCCCTACGTCTTTCGCGGCTGCTTCCTGGATCCTTTCCAGGGACCGGTGGTGGCCAATTTCATCAAGGAAGAATTCGGCTTCACCAAAGCGGCGGTCCTCTATGACGTGGCCAGCGACTATCCCAAGGGATTGGCGGAAGTCTTCAAAGAAGCCTGGGAAAAGAACAACGGCCCCGGTTCCGTGGTGGCTTTCGAGAGCTTCACGACCAAGGATGCCGACTTCAGTTCCCAGTTGACCAAAATTGTCAACTCCGGCGCCGAAGTCCTGTTTACGCCCCAATATTACAACGAAGTGGCCCTGATCGTTCAGCAGGCCCACGAGCTGGGATGGAAAAAACCGATTGTCGGCAGCGACAGCTGGGGATCGGCGGAAACGGTCAAACTCTGCGGCGAAGACTGCTACGGCCTCTTTTTCAGCACCCACTATGCCTCTGCGGGCGCCACGGGGGCCACCAAGGCCTTCATCGATCGATATAACAAGAAGTACGGCTATATTCCGGACGATGTCGGTGCCTTGACCTGGGATTCCCTGCGTATCGTACAGACCGCCATCGAAGACACGGGCGGATTGAGCGGTAATTTGAAAAAAGACCGCACCGCGGTCAAGGATGCCCTGGCCAATATCAAGGAGTTCAGCGGCATCACCGGGAAAATGACTTTTACACCCGACGGCGACCCAATCAAATGCGCCGTTATCGTTCGCATCAGCGACAAGGGCGAGTTCGAGTTTTTCAAGTCGGTCTGCCCGTAGTTCAATCTGTTCATCGCGGCCGATCGCCTGAATCCGGGCATCGGCCGCGGTTGCATTTAAGTTTACGCTTTCCGGACGGGAAAGCGAATGACGGGCGCAGAGATCTATCTGCGCCCGCCTTTTTGAGAGAAGACGAGGAGTCCACTCGATGCAGTTATTTTTCCAGAATCTGATCAATGCACTGCAGTGGGGCAGTTTTTATGCCTTGATCGCCCTGGGGTATTCGATGGTCTACGGCATCCTGATGCTGTTCAACTTTGCCCATGGCGACATTTTCATGGTCGGCGCCTATATCGGATTCGGTGTGGCCACGGGTTTGACCGCGCTGGCCGCCATGGGAGCTCTGGCCCTGCCCAACTGGGTCATTCTGGTGCTTACCATTCTGATTTCCATGTTTCTGACGTCCTTTGTGGGCATGCTGGTGGAAAGAATCGGCTATCGCCCCTTGCGTGAAGCCCCCCGGGCCTCCGCCGCCATCACCGGGCTCATGATCGGCATTATTCTGGAGACCGGGAACCTGGCGATCCTGGGTGCTCATCGGCTTCGTTTCCCCTCCCTTATCGAGACGACCACTTACGACCTGGGCGGCGTCTTCGTGACCAACAAGAAGATCATGATCGTCGTCGTTTCACTGGTTCTGATGCTGGCCCTGAACGAGTTTATTCGCCGCACAAAATGGGGCATGGCCATGCGGGCCATGGCCTTCGATTATGTGGTGATTCCGCTGATGGGCGTACCGCTGAATACGATCGCCAGTCTCACATTTGCCCTGGGATCGGGGCTGGCCGCGGCCGCCGGGATTCTGTTTGCCGTGGCCTATCCCGTACTGGATCCCTATATGGGGATCATTTACGGCTGGAAGGCCTTTGTGGCCGCCATCCTCGGGGGGCGGGGGTCCATCAAGGGCGCCTGCCTGGCAGGATTTCTCATGGGTTTCATCGAGATATTCGTGGGCGCCTACATGCCCTCCACGGCCAGAGATCTGATCGCCTATTCCATCATTCTCCTGATCCTGGTTTTCCGACCCCATGGTTTTTTCGGGGAGCCGCACAGCGCCAAACTGCGATTATAGCGCGACAGGCGCTGAATGTTGGACAATCGTTCCCGTTACTGAGATTGAACAAGGATTCAATATGGTAGAAAAAAATGATCCATCGCCGGGCAATCCGCCGAAACGCTTCCTCCGCTTGAGGCGCTTTTTAGGTGATATACCCCTGTTGGCCTGGCTGTTTGGTGGTTTGATCGCGGTTCTGGTTGAGCAGCAGGTCGGCGGCGCGCTGGCCCCTCTCATGGGACTTCCCAAGATCCCCGTGCTGTTCGGCTTCATGCTGGCCCTGAAAAAGCCGTTGCTGCTGCCCGGCGCGATGGCCTATATCCTGGTGGTCTATATTTTGACGATCACGCTGGTGGGAAAAGTCACGGCAAAACCTTTCAACGTGCTGGCGGCCAGGATGGCCCAGTGGCCCATATCGATTCCCGTCGCCGTTCACCTGGCCGTTCTGTACGCGATCATGCATGTCTGGTCCGATGTCAGCCTTTATCGCGAACTGACCCTCAGACTGACCCTGATCGCCATCATGCTGACCCTCAGTTTGAACATCATCAACGGCTACATGGGGGAATTTTCATGCTCACACCCGGGTTTCATGGCATTGGGCGCTTACGGGGCCTCCGCCATCATGGTCCTGTTTTTTGTCAACGACCGGCTGTTCGGCGACGCCCTGCTGCCGGAGGCCCTGGGCTTTATTTTTTTCCCGCTGGCACTGATTATAGGAGGACTTGCCGCCGCCCTGGGGGCGCTCTTGATTGCGATTCCGTCCTTTAAAACCCGTGGTGATTATCTGGCCATTATTTCGCTGGCCTTCATGTTCATTGTCAAAAGCCTGTTTGAGAATCTGCAGTTCATGGGTGGCGCACGGGGAATCAAGGGGCAACCGGACCTGGCCAATTTGCCGACGGTGTTCATCTGGATGGTACTCTGCGTGTGGGTGATCAACAATTTTGTGCGGTCCACCATGGGAAAAGCATTGAACGCGGTACGGGACGATGAAATGGCCGCCGAGGCCATGACGGTGAACACCCGCCGCACCAAAATGGTGGCCTTTCTGTTCGCGGCCTTCTGGGCGGGTGTGGCCGGCGGACTTTTCGCCCATACGGTCCGCTTCATTAATCCCAACACCTTCGGGGTGCAGCGCCTGGCGGAACTTCTGGCCATGGTTTATTTTGGTGGATTGAATTCGGTTTACGGCTCGATTGTGGGAGCCGTGAGCCTCAATCTGCTCAGTGAAATGCTGCGTCCCCTGTCCCTGTTCAAATGGATCATCATTCCGCTCCTGCTTATTCTGATCATGATCTATCGGCCGACCGGGCTGGTGGCCTTTAAGGAGTTTGATGTCCGCAAATTGATCCAACCCAGGCGGAAACCTGAAAAAGAGGTATAGTATGCCGTTGCTGCAAGTGGATAATATGACCCATTACTTCGGGGGACTGCGGGCCGTTCACAATTTCAATCTGGAAATCGAACCGGGGCAGATCCGCGCCCTGATCGGGCCGAATGGTGCCGGTAAAACCACCATTTTCAATCTGATAACCGGGATTTACACCCCCACGGAAGGGCGTATCCTGCTGGGCGGCGAGGAAATCGTCGGTCTGCAGCCGCATGAAGTGGCTTCCCGCGGTCTGGGACGGACGTTTCAGAACCTGTGCCTCTGGCGCCATATGACCGTGCTGGAACATGTCATGATGGCCCGTTACTCACGCCTGACCTACGGCCTGCTCGGAGCGTTTTTCGGCACGGCGCGACGTAATCGTGAAGAGGCCGCCAGCAAGGCCAGGGCCATGGAACTGCTGGACCTTATGGATATCGCCCACCTGGCGGGCCAAACCGTCATAAATCTCCCTTACGGCGCTCAGCGCCGGGTGGAAATGGCCCGCGCCCTGGCGAGCGAACCTAAAATCCTCTTTCTGGACGAGCCGACGGTTGGCATGACACCCGAAGAACTGGACCAGATGCTGGGAATCATCCGCACGGTGCATCAGGATCTGGGCCTGGCGATTTATCTGATCGAACACCGGCTGAAGATCGTCATGGAGCTCTGCGAAAGAATCCAGACCCTTGTTTTCGGGGAAGTGATCGCGGAAGGGACTCCGGAGGAAATCCAGAACAACCCCAAGGTCATCGAGGCATATCTAGGCAAGGAGACGGTGCATTAATGTTATCGGTCGAAAATCTGAAAGTTTCCTACGGCAATATCAAGGCCCTGCACGGGATTGACTTCACCATCGAGGAAGGAGAGATTATCTGTATTATCGGGGCCAACGGGGCCGGTAAAAGCACCACCTTGCGGGCCATTTCACGACTGGTGCCGGCGGAGGAGGGGAGCCGTATGACGTACAACGGCCAAAACCTCCTGGATTTCCCGGCCGACAAAGTGGTCAGTGCGCTTGGGATTACACACGTCCCCGAAGGGCGCCGGCTGTTTGGCAACCTGACCGTCATGGAGAACCTGCAGCAGCCCACCTTAGCCCGAAGGCAAAAGCCGCAGATTGAAAAAGATCGGGATCGAATGTTCGGCATTTTCCCCCGTCTGAAAGAACGCGCAAGTCAAAAATCCGGGACTTTGAGTGGCGGGGAACAGCAGATGCTGGCTATCGCGCGGGCTTTTATGAGCGGTCGCCGGATGATGCTTCTGGACGAACCCTCCATGGGGCTGGCACCGCTTTTAATGATGGACGTATTTGAGGCCCTCAAGGAAATCAACCAGCAGGAGGGAACGGCCATCCTGCTGGTAGAACAGAATGCCCGCCTGGCGCTCCAGTTCTCGAACCGAGGTTATGTCCTTGAAAACGGCAATCTCGTGCTGGAGGGATTGTCCCGCGATCTGCTCAGTGATCCTGAGGTCCAGAAAGCCTATCTCGGCGGGTGATCCCGGAACCACAAAGCCGAATGCTGATTTATCCATCCCCCCTGTCCGCTTGCCAAAC
>JAERRP010000287.1 GCA_016735415.1 Desulfobacterales bacterium
ACGGGTGCTTCGTCCGCGGCAAGGGGCGCCGCTTCACCCGGGTGGTCGGGGGCGGCGTCCGGCGCATCCGCCATCGGCATCGCATCAGCCTCAACGCTTTCATCTGCTGTCGTTTCAGCCTGGATTTGACATGCCGCCACCTGAATAACCTCTTCGTCGAGCTCACCGGAAAGCCCTTCGGCCGCCGCATCGGAGCTGTCCGTTTCGGATTCGTCGGAAGGCGGCCCAGTGGCGCCCCGGGCGGTCGTGGCCAGGGCTGCAACCGCCGCACTGACCCGGTCTGATTTTTCCGGGGTGTCGGCCTGAGGTTCGGTCTGCGCGACGACAGCCGTGTCCTCATCTCCGGTGGTCTCCAAAGCCTGGGTCCCGGCGGTGGCTTCCCCGGCCGTTTCGGGTTCCGACGCCATCGGTGACCCGGCCGCTTCTTCCACTGGAAGGACTGGGGCCTCATCCGCATCGACAGGTGCCTGTTCGGTTGGGGCCGCCTGATCGGTTTCAGCGGCCACGGGCGTCGATGTTTCATCCGCATCCGCTGGCGTCTGTTCAACGATCGCGGTTTCGTCCGCCGTTGCATCCGCACTCGGAACGGTTTCAGAAGGTGCAACCGCTTCCGTTTCTTCGACCGGCGGGAAATCCGCCTCCCCTTCCGTGGCAGTATCCTCCGGCGCGCACAGCGGCACGTCAACATCGACTGGGGGCGGTTCCACCGCCGCGTCCATGGGTTCGGCCTGCGCGACGACAGCCGTGTCCTCAGATGGCCCTGGCGGGGTTATCTCATCTTCCGATTCGTCCGTTGACTCAGATTCGGCACGGAGGTCATCATCCGACCCTGGTGCGTCCTGAACCTGAATGATTTCCGATGAGGTTTCGGGGGTTTCATCCGGCTTCAGTAAGTAATAGGTGCCGGCCACCGGAATATAGAGGGTTTTAAGAACGTCGTGGACAACATAGATGGGCGCTTTCATCACGGCGGCCAGACCGGTGTTGTAAACGACCCCCTCGGCATAAGCCAGGCTCTCCTGGCCGAAGCCTTTCTCCGGATTGTTGACGGCCGTGGCTTTGCGGTAAGGAAGGACGACATCGACCAATCCGGCATCCACGGTATCAAAATGAAAGGTTTCCCAGCCCTTTTCGACCCTTTCACACGCTTGATCGTTTCGCGAGGAACCGCTGTTACGGCTGTCGGCGGTCGTGCGCTCGGGATAATGAATCCCGCCCTGGGGCTGCAGCAGTACTTCCGGTGTGCGGAAATGTAGATAATAGCGATGGCGCTCACCCTGGATACAGTCGGCGTAGCGATCGCAGTTTTCTTCACCGAGCGCGCCGGCCATACCCGGATCGCCGTAATACCAGCTTTTGAAATCTTTTTGTTCGCTCAGGTTAAAAAAACATCCGGCGGTCAGAAACGGCAACAAGAAAATCACCGCCGTCCGAATTGGAATGGATCGCAATTGCTTAACTGTCATCCTTTGTCCTCAAGCACCGACACGGCCTCCCCCTGGCGGACGATTCCCTGATCCCATACGGCTGGAAGTGCGTTGCCGCCGATGTCATACCGATGGAAATTTCGGTGCCGCTATCGCAAGATTAGCGATATTACTATAATGTCGCCTCTGAAAATTCAATCATTTATGTTAATCCGTGCCATCCGCCGATAAATTGTGACGGCCCCTCATACGCGGCCGCCGTCAGGCGGCCGTCAATGCATTTTGGTCTGGGCGCCGACGCGCTGTCGATCGAACTTGACAGACGGCTGGTTTTGCGATTTAGGGGGAGGGAAGCAAATACGCGTTGTACCCACCCGAAGGAGCCCTGAATGGCCTCTGTGGATGAACAGATCCTGCGCACCGCCAAAGAAATCGTGGTCAAATTCATTGAAACCGGCCGTGTCTCGCCGACCGGGTTCCCCGAAGCATTTCAATCTATCTACCGCACCATCGCGGATACCGTAAAAAAACAGCCACCCCCCGAAGACCCAACCGCCCTAAGCTGATGGCACCTTTCCAATAAAAAAGGCTGCCAAAC
>JAERRP010000726.1 GCA_016735415.1 Desulfobacterales bacterium
AGGCGGCGGAACTCGATCTGGACCCCGGGCTGGTGTTGAACAAGACCCTGATCCAGGCCATCGCCATTTTACGGCCCGAGCGCCGCCAGGACCTGGCAGCGCTTGAAGATATCCGGCGCTGGCGCTGTAAGGCCTTCGGTCAGGAGCTGGTTGCGCTCATGAAATCATTTCGCTGACAAGGGTCCTTCCAGAAAAGGAACACAAACAGCAGGAAACCCTTATGTCCGAACAACATGTGGTTTTGAGTTCCGGGGGATACGGCCTCGAAGGCCGTTTGCATGCGGGCGGTGCCCGAGCGGTCGTTATCACCCACCCCCATCCCCTTTACGGCGGGGATATGGGCAATGACGTCGTGGCGACCGTCGCCAGCGTTTTTCAAGAAGCAGGTTTTACGACCCTGCGGTTTAATTTCCGGGGGGTGGGCCGCAGCGAAGGGCGTTACAGCGACGGGATCGGCGAACAGGAAGACGTTTGCGCGGCGGTTGCCGAACTTAAAAAGCGCGGGCATGCGGAAGTCGAACTGAGCGGCTACAGTTTCGGCACCTGGGTCAACGCCCTCTGCGCCGGCACCCGCCTGCCGGGTATCCGGATGACCATGGTGGCGCCCCCGACGGCCTTCATGGATTTTAGCGCCGTTACCCGTCTGGACGGGCTGGATACCGTGATTGCGGGCAGTCGGGACGATATCGCCCCGCCCGATATGCTCAAAGGTCTGACGGCCCACTGGAACCCCGGGACCCGTCTGGAAATCGTGGCCGGCGCCGATCATTTCTTCTTCGGCTACCTGGACCCATTGGCGGTCTTGCTGAAAAAAGTCATCGGCAGCGTTGCGGCGGCGGATGCCGGTGTGTCGGTGCTTTGAAATGTTCTCCGGCACTATCCGGCTGGGGGCGGGTTCCAAACGCGACTGATGGCGGCCTTGCGGCCGGGCAGGCGCTGGTAGACTTCGTCCGGATAGCCGAGGGCGATCACGGCATGAACGGATTCCTCGGACGGTATGCCCAGGCGTTTGGCAATCGCAGGGTCGTTTTTTAGCGCGGAAACCGCAAATCCAATCAAACAGGTGCCCAACCCCATGGCATGCGCGCCCAGCAGAATATTCTGGGTGGCCAGCAAAGCATCCTCCGAGGGGCAGGCCGCCCCCGGCCGCGTTCCCACCAGAATAGCCGCCGCCGCCCCGTGAAAGAGGATATCGCGTCCGGTGCGCGCCCACTCTTCCAGGGCTTGCGCCACGGCCTCACGGTAGTTGCGGTAGTAAAAATCCAATTCATTTTTGCCGATCAATTTGAGGGCGCCGCGCAACAGGCGGCGATCCGACATGCGGTTCAGGCGGCGGAAGAAGACGGCGATCAAATCGCCCAGTTGCGCCACGGCCGCCCGCGACGGTACAAGCGTAAAGGTCCACGGCTGGCAGTTCGATCCGGAGGGCGCCGTCAGGCCGATTTTAACGAGGTCCTGCAGCACATCCTGCGGCACCGGGCGGTCGTGATAGTTCCGGCAGGATCGACGGGAACGCATCAGCTGTACCAGATCAGCAACATCGAAGGTACCGGGCGCCCGCCAGTCCAACCGCTGGCGAAAAGTCTTAAAGTGCTGGCTGTCGTTGATCAGCGTGCTTACGCGAACGGCCTCCACCGGACAGGCGGCCTCGCAGTGGCCACAGGAGAGGGATTCGTTTCCGGAAACGGTGGCCTTGCCGCCGACCAATGAAAGCGTGCCGGAAGGGCAGACGTCAATGCAGGTCCCGCACCCGATGCACTTGTCGGCATCGATTTCGACCGCTACCGGCCGATGGATGGTTTCCATAAAAGGGCTCCTTGATTTTGCGCACCTGGGTTTTATTCGCTTGCGGTGGGGAATGAACGGAACGGCTCGACTTCGCCAACCATGCGATCGGCTGAAGCACACCGCAGGCCGGCAATGAAATTGACCACGGCCGAATGGCAGAGGGCCCGGTGGCTGTCTTCGCCGAGTAAAGTGGCCCTCATTTTGCGAAAGGGAATCAGGCCGTGGATCATCCCCCAGAAAAGCAGGGCGTAGCGCCTGGCCGGAATCGGACGAAAGGAGCCCGCCGCAACCCCTTCTTCGATCACGGCCTCGACCAGGCGGAGAATGCGCTGCCCGTGCCGGTCGATCTGCTGTTTGACGGCCGGCGAGAAAACGACATCCGTGGCCGACAGAAAGTAGTGGATCACATCGAAATAGTTTTTGTGCGCCTCGCTGAATTGCCGATAGGCGGCCGCGACCTTGAAAAGTTTTGCTTCCGGCGTGTCCGCAGGCCGGCCGGCGTTCAGGACTTCCCCGTAGAGGATTTCGAGTCCTTCGGCCTGCAGGGAAGCAAAAATATCTTCCTTGTTTTCAAAATAAAAATAGACGGTCCCGATGCTGAGTTCGGCGGTGCGGGCGATCTGGTTGACGGACGTCCGGGACAGGCCCTTTTGAAACAATAACTTGCGGGCCGCATCCAGAATCTGTTGCCGGCGTTCCGCTTTTTCGCGACGACGACGTTGTTTTACCCCATGGCGTTTGTTTCCCTTGGTCGACCGGCCGGAGCGATGGCCGCCGGGTCCATTAGAACGCTTCTCCGATGCGAACCATCACTTTGATCGCCTGGCCCGGGTCAATGCGTTCGCGGTAGATTTGCGGCAGGCCTTCCAGGGTCGTCAGATCGGATATCAGCGGTCGGCCGTCCAGGCGGCCCTCCGCCATCCAGCGCAAAACAAGGCGGTTCTCCTCGTGGGTGGTGGAATAACAGCCGGTCAGCCGCGCTTCCTTGAAATTGAGCGTCAGGGGCACGATCGAGGCCGGGGCAAAGATCATGCTGACAATGCACACATCGCCGCCGCGGGCGACCCAGTCCAGGGCCAGGGATATATTCTCCGCCACCCCCGAGCATTCATAGACGGCATCGAAACCATGGCCCGCCGTCAACTCGAAAATCCGCGGCCCCATGTCCTCCGTGAAGGGATCCATGACCGCATGGGCGCCGAACGCCAATCCCAGCTGGCGTTTGGCCGCCACCGGCTCGGACAGGACAACGGGTGCGAAATCCATCAGGCGCAGCAGCCGAACCAGCGCCAACCCGATCGGACCGCCGCCCACCACAAGGGTCGATCCGCCCTGGCGCCCAACGCAATGAATGCCATGCAGGGATGCGGCAAAAGCCTCTGCCAGGGCGGCATTTTGGGAATCGACCCCGTCGGGCACCGCAATGAGCATGGAGGGAAGGACGCGGACATATTCCGCAAAGGCCCCGGGCATATCCCCGATGCCGATGGTGCGGCGGTTCACCTGACAGAAATAGGGACGTCCGCCGCGGCAATCGCGGCATTCTCCGCAGGCGTTAGGGCGGACGATGACCCGGCAGCCCACCTTCACGCCGGTGACATCCGCACCGCAGGCCGCCACCCGGCCGCTGACCTCATGACCCAGAATGGTGCCGTCGGCCAGGCCATCGATTTTAACCAGGGAATGGTCCGATCCGCAGAACCCGGTGTGGGCCACCCGGATCAGGACGCCGTCCGGGCCGGACGCGGGCACCGGAACTTCTTCCAGAATCAGGCCGCGGTCGCGCCGAAAGACAACGGCCGGCATGGTATTGGGGATTGCGGCGGTCATGCTCCCTGGGTCTCCCGATTTAAAGATTTCCGCAGGCGCTTGCCTGTTCGTCATCTCCGGGAAGACGGCGCCGGCTGAAAATATGGGCCACCGTCAGGCCGGATATGATGTGCCAGATGCCCCACCAGGCCACCAGAATGGCCATGCCGCCTAAACCGTCGAAGAAATTGAACACCAGGACGAGGCCCAGGGCGGAGTTCTGTATGCCGACTTCGATCGACACGGCCCGGCAGTCGCGCTCGTCCAGGCGGATGCTTCTGGCAGTCCAGTAACCGATGTTGAGGGCCAGCAGATTATGCAGAAAAACCGCGAAGACCACCAGGCCGACATATTTCATAAAAAACTGCCAGTTGGCGGCCAGGGCACCGCACACGATAAGAATGAAGAAACACAACGAGAAAACTTTGAACGGTTTGCGCACGCGGTTCGCCAGACCGGGAAAGAATCGGGACGTCACCAGGCCGGCGGCCAGCGGGATTCCCAGAATGAAGAAAATGGTTACGAAGACATCGAGCGGGCTGAGACTGACTTGCCGCAGAATGGGCGCCGTGGCCGGGTTGAGGCGGCCCCACAATGCGAGATTCAACGGTGTCATGAAAATGGCCGCGGCCGAGGAAACCGCCGTCATGCTGATGGAGACCGCGCAATTGCCCCGCGCCAGGTAGGTGATGATGTTGGAGAGGTTGCCCCCCGGGCAGGCCGCCACCAGAATCATCCCCAGGGCCATGCTGGGGTAGGGTTTGATCAGCAGGGTCAGCAGGAAAGTAAAGGCCGGCAGGAGGATGAACTGGGCCAGCAGACCGATGCCCGGCGCTTTAGGTGCCACGATCACCCGTTTGAAATCATCGAGTTTCAAATCCAGGGCGACCCCAAACATCATCAACCCGATGGCCATGTTGATAATGAACAGTCCCTGGGGGTTGAAATTCAACCTGACCTGATCGATGGCCGCCATATCCATGGGGTGCCTCCCTGGTCGTTTCGTGCGTGTGGCAGGTTGAAAATACGTGCAAGCGTTGTTTTAGGCCGTGGCCGCGCGGGCTGTATAAACCATCAAGCTTAAATTAGGCGGCCTTGTAACCCCCCAGATTGGCCAGGGCCATACTGCCCGGACTGACGGTCGTCGGATCGGTCATGACATTGATGCAGCAGGTCCGGCCGGAAGCAAAGGCCGCCTCCAGAGCCGGTTGGATGTCCTGCGGCTGTTCCACCAGAAACCCCCTGCCGCCGATGGCTTCCACCTGTTTGTGATAATCCACCCGGCCGATGAGCGTCCCTTCCTCGATGGCATGGCCCAGGCGGATTTCCTGGCTGTGGCGAATCATGCCCCAACCCAGATCGTTGCTGATCACCACCACGATAGGCATGTTTTTACGGATGGCGTTTTCGAACTCCATGAAGTTGAAGCCCACCGATCCGTCACCGGTCAGCAGGCAGACCCGCTGCTGCGGATAGCGGAGTTTGGCGGCCAGGGCGTAAGGCAACCCCACCCCCAGCGACCCGTAGATCCCATAGTCGAGATAGCGCCCCGGCCGTCGGATGGTGCGGGTCATGCCGTTCCAGGTGGTGGTGTCGCCGCCGTCAGCCACGACGATGTCGTCCTCCCGGCTCATGAAGTGGTCGATTTCGCGGGCCAGCCGCAGCGGGTGAATCGGTGTGCTGTCGCTTTCCCAGTTGGGGCGGGCCTGGGCCTTGCCGGTTTCATCGGCACTGCCAAGCGTTTCGATCCAGGGCTTGAACCGCGCCCGCATGTTGCCGCCGCCGTCGGTTTGATCCATCAAGTCGTTGCAGGCCTGCAGAAAAGCCTTGGCATCACTGATGATGGGCAGGTCGATCCCGCGGTTGCGGCCCATTTCTTCAGCTTCGATATCGACCTGAACCATGCGTGCCTCGGGATTGAAAATATCGCCGAAAATATAAAAGAGCCCCATTCGGGTCCCCAACAGGATCACCAGGTCAGTTTCCAGGTAGGCCGCGAAGGCCGCACCGGGACGGATGGCCAGGGCCGATTCGAAACACAGCGGATGCTCGTCCGAGATTGTGCCGCGCCCGGACAGGGAAGTAAAAACGGGCACACCGGCCTTTTCGGCAAACTGGACCAGGTCGGCCTCACCATGGCTGTGCCAGAC
>JAERRP010000565.1 GCA_016735415.1 Desulfobacterales bacterium
CCTTCATCGTGGGGCTGGGGGGCGGCAGTACGATTGACGCGGCCAAGAGCATCGCCCTCATGGTACGCAATCCCGGCCTTTACTGGGATTATGTCACGGGCGGCAGCGGCGGCGGGCAATCGCCTGCGCACGCGGCCCTGCCGGTTGTGGCGATTCCCACCACGGCCGGAACGGGGTCGGAAGCGGATTGCGGGAGTGTCGTCACCCGGTCCGGGCGGCCGGAGAAGATTAGCTGGGGCCACCCGTCGATGTTTCCGCATCTGGCCATCGTCGACCCGGATCTGACCCTTTCCGTACCTGCGGCCACGACGGCCTATACCGGCATGGAAGCGTTCTTTCAGGCCGCAGAAGCCCTTCTGACCCCCTGCCGCCAGCCGACCAGCGATATGCTGGCCCTGGAAGCCATTCAGATCATCAGCCGTTTCCTGCCCCGGGCCGTGGCCGACGGCACCGACCGAGAGGCCCGCACCATGCTCATGTGGGCCGGCTCGGCGGCCGGTATCTGTGGATCGCTGTCTTCCGGCCTATGGCTGCATCCCCTCGCGCAGGCCCTGGGGGCCCACGCACCCGATCTGCCCCAGGGTGCCGCCCTGACCCATCTGTCCGAGGCCTATTTTACCTGGCTGGGGGAACAGCGCCCCGAGCGTTTTGATCTGATGGCTGCCGCCATGGGGGTTCCGGATGATGCATCCGGGGCCGACGGCCCGGAAAAGTTTGTCGCGGCGCTAAACGCGCTGATCGTCGAAACCGGATTAATTCGTGAATCCCTGTCGAGATGGGGCCTCAAGGAGAACCGGATTGCCGGTGTGACCCATACCGCCCTGGCGACCAGGGCGGATCTTATAGAAGTGACGCCCGTTGCCATGACACCCGCCGATGTGGAGGCCATATTGGCAACCGCCCTGCGTGGATGAACGGAATGAATCTGAAAAAGCTCAAAAAGTGGTTTGGGCGCATCCGGAACCCAGCGCTTGCAGAAAACGCTGGGCCGGCCCCCTCGCCGCAAGAACCCAAGCCCCCGGCAAACGAATCCAGGCCGGTCCCCGCCCGTAGTGGGCATTCTGACAAGTCGAAGTCCCCAAGCGAAACGTCATCACTGACAAGGCCGCTGGTTACCGGACGTTCTCTCCCCAAATCGGTTTCCGTCCGCCCGTTATCGCGCCAGGGAATCCCGATTTTGCGCCCGGAAGAGAATCCGGCGGATCATTTCATGGCTTCGGAGGCGGTGGCGGGGTGTCCGGATAAAGCGCCCAGGACCGCCGCTTCGTCCGATCGCCCTCACACAAAAAAACGAGAAGCCCCACGGCGTTCGTCACCCCAAACGCGCAAGGCCCCGGTGCGCCGCAGCCGCCTCGGTATTCGCCGGTTGGACGAGGATGCGGATTTGCGGGACTACTTCCTGCCCGCCGTTGAAAACGAAGCCGCGGACCGGGAAACGCCTGCCCCCAAAGAGGTCGCCCGCCGGAAAAGCGCAACCCGAGCGTCGATGGCCGGAATTCCCACCGATCGCCACGGCATTCCGCGTCTGGACGCCCAGACCGATCTAGGCCGGCTTTTTGAAACGACGGTCCCGGACGCCGCGGAAGCCGGGACTCTGGGGGAGGTTTTGAGGCAGTCGCTCGATCATGATGCCCGCGGCCTGATGAAGAAGAAAACCGGCGGTTTCTTCGTGCCCCGCAGGTTATCCCTCAAAGAAAAACTGCGCCGCTATCCTTCCCCCCAGACCCAGCTGGACCTGCATGGCGCCACCGTCCGGAAAGCCCGGCCGCGGACGGATGCCTTCATTCGAACAGCGCGGACCGACGGCCTTTTTACCGTGCGCATCATCGTGGGCAAAGGGCTCCACTCCGAAGGCGGTGCGGTCCTGCCCGATGTCATCGAAGACCATCTGGTGGCATTGAAGCGTGAAGGGCTTGTTTTGACCTACCGTTGGGAAAATCGGGTCAAACGCAAAAGCGGTGCCGTGATTGTCTATCTGACAACAGACTCCCACTGATATATTTACAGCATTACAGCGATTTAACGTGCTGCCCGGGATCGACAGGGCCTTTGTCAGGACCTCTTTCCACCCACCCAATCCAGACCTCGCGAACGAATATGAAACGATTTCATATTGTATTGATCCCGGGCAATATTTCCGTTCGGGCAGCCTCTACGACTATGAAATCCTGCCGGTAGGAAACTATTTGAGCGACAGCAGAATCAATGACCATACTCCTTACGCCGCCTATCTGATGAACGAATACGCCCCGGGGTTCAACGGCACGGGCGGCATGGCCTACTCTGCCAAGGATATTGCCGGCGGTCTTCAACTTGCCATATGGCAGACGCTTTTCCCCAGTTTGATGGTCAATACGACGCAGACCGGCGATATCTATGATGCCTATTATGCGATCATGCAGGATACACCGCAGATTTTGACGGAAGGTTTTTTCGTAGCTTACAACGAGAAGAGGCAGGACCAGCTCTTCAAATCAGTCCCCGAACCCGCCACCATGATGCTGATGGGCATCGGCCTTCTGGGACTGGGGATCGTAGCCGCAGGAAAATGAAGCGCTAATCATTCTCATCATTTGATCCAAAAAAAAGCGGAACGCATGCCGTATATGCGCTCCGCTTTTTTTTTGTGGATGGATCGCCGTTTCAGTTGGTGCGTGCGGACTGGCGTAACCTGCGGTGTTGGGATTCGAGTTCCTTGATCCGGGGTGGGATTGAACTGACATAGATCTCCAGTTTGTTGATGCGGCTCTTGAGATCGCCGATCTTGGCGATCGTGTTTTCATCCATGCCTCTTTCAGCCTGATAGAGGGAAAGTGTGAAATGCAGTTTGCTGATTTCTTCCTGCACGGCCGCTTTTTCGGCCTGTTTTTCCTCAGTCTCCCGACGAATGGCCAGAATTTGTTTTTGTAGATCGCTGATAACCTTCTTTTTTTCTGACGACATAAAGTCTCAAACTCCTTTCCGGTAAAAAGGCCTCCGGCCGGGTTTTATCGAACGGTCCCGACCCGAATGCAATTCCAGAATATTGATTTAGCGACAAAATCTAATGAATTTAATGGCATTTGTCAAATTTATGATCCCTGGTAATTGGCCACATAAAAGTCTTCGATCACTCCGGCGGCTTTCAATTCCCGGCCATGCGACCGGGCAGCGGCTTTGGTGGGAAAATGGCCGACCCTCACCTGATACCAGGTTTTTTGATGACCCTGTGCTTCTATCCGGTAAGCATCCAGCCCTTTGCCTTGCAGCCCTTGAACGTAGCGCTCGGCATGTTCCGGTTTCAGATAGGCGGCCACCTGGAGGGTATAGGGGGTGGGTTCGATTTTGACCGCGACCTTGGGAGGAGGGGGAGGCGGCGGGGACGGCGGCCGTACGAGATGGCCGGCGGTGTTGAAGAGCAGGGTGATGGCGGCAATTGCCAGACCGACGATCAGACCCACCTTCAGCAGGGTGGGCAGGCGCGTTGATGTCATCCCTGCGGTTGCGGTTTGTATCCCTCGCCCCATCCAGTTTCCGAGGTCGCCGGTGAGGTGGACGACCCGGATATACCCGGAGTGGAACACAGACAGCGGCCGGGCGGCCTCGGCCCCCGATTCGAAGCGTGTGGTGGGCGGAAAGAAGCCGGAAGACATCCTTTCAAGGTCGTTTTCGCCGCTTGCCCCGATTAACGTGCGCGCTTGCGTGAGAAGATCACGGGTGCGTTCGGAGGTCTGAATCCAGCGCAGACAGGCGGCCAGGCCGCAAAGTAGATTTTCTGACGGTGCTCTTCTTTGGGCGGCGTGAACATAGGCCCGCAGAGCCCACTCATCCGCACGACCCTCCTTGATAAAAAGCCGTGCCAGATCTAGGACCATTGGGCCGAGTCCCCAATCCGGGTCTTCCATAATACGACGGTAGGTCTGCAGGGCCGGAAAATCCGTACGGTGCGCACGGATGTAAAGCCGGGCCAGGGCGGCCTGAACCCGCCGATCATCACTCCGGGCCTCACCGATCCGGGTGGCCAGATCCTGCTGGGACTTGGTCCAGCCGGACCGGCTTTCCATGTCCTGCAGCCAGACCTCGGCGATGGCCCCATCACCGGGATAGGCCCTCAAATAACGTGTGATCCATTTGACTGCCTGATCATTTTTTTCGGCCTGGGCGGCATAAAAACGGGCCATGCGTTTCCCCAGGGCCCGGAGGTAATACCGTCGATGCCGGGGGGTCACCATGAAACTGTCCAGGAGGGCGAGTGCATTTTCAAAGGCGCGTTCAGCCGCCAGACCCATTCCGCCGCGTTCCAGAATGCCGGCTTCATGCAACAGGGGGCGAAGCTGTATCCGGACGATGCGGTCGGTCAGCCAGCCGATCCCACTGAAAGCGGCCGCAAATAGAATCCCGACGATAAGCAACGGCTTGAAAATGGAGACGGCTTCGCCGGTATGGGGCAGCAGCCAGAGACTGACCATGAGTGCGGCCAGACCGGCGCTCCAGATTCGAAAAGCGGTATTTTTTAATAAATGGATCATGGTCTAATCGTTGAGCGGTAGATCTTCTTCCGTGATACCGGTCGCGGCCGGCGCTTCCTGGGACGACGTTCCACCGATGGCGGGGGGGATGAGGAGTGAACCCGCCGCGCCCCGGGCCATGGCGCCGTCGGGGGTCTGATTTCCCGTCAGGGCCAACCGGAGGGTATTGCGCGTCAACGCGTCGGGGCGGCGTCCGGTCTGCGGGTCGACCTCTTCGAAGTGGATCCCGGGCGGTACCGTAAAATTGCGTCGGGGCTCCCCCTCCATGGCCCGCTGCATAAAGGCCGTCCAGATGGGTGCGGCCCCGCGGCCGCCGGTTACCCCCATACCCTGGTTGTCCCTGAGGGCATGATCCTTATCAAACCCCACCCATACCGATGCACACAGGGTGGGCGTAAAACCCGTAAACCAGGCATCGTAATAGTTATTGGTCGTTCCGGTTTTCCCCGCCGCGGGAAGTTTGAAGCCCAGGCGCCGCACCACCGCCCCCGACCCCCGGTCGAGCACGCCCCGCATCATGTCCACCACCTGATAGGTGCGATCCGGTTCAAGCACTCTGTGGCCACTGACGATATGATCCTGAAGGATACGTCCGCGGGCGTCTTCGACGCGTGCAATCCAGTAAGGCTGGTGGTGGATACCGCCGTTGGCGAAGGTCGCGAAGGCGCCGGCCATCTCCAGCGGACTGACACCGGAAGTTCCCAGGGCCAGAGAATATACCGGCTGGAGCGGACTTTCGATGCCGCAGCGCCGGGCGGTATTAATGACACTTTCGGGGCCGACCTGTTCGATCAACTGGGCCGCAATGGTATTGACCGATTTCATCAGGGCCATCTTCAGCACCATCGGCCCCCTGAAGGACCGCCCGAAATTCCGGGGTTTCCAGTCGGCCGCTCCCTTGATCGTGATGGTCACCGGCTGGTCCACCATGACGGTGCCGGGTGACAGACCCAGTTTTTCGAAGGCGGTGTAGTAGATAAACGGTTTAAACCCCGATCCCGGCTGCCGCTGGTTACGGATGGCCCGGTTGTAAGCCGAATGAATATAGGAACGGCCACCGACCATGGCCCGGACGGCCCCCGACTTCGTATCGATAGCCACCAGCGCGCCCTGCGGCACCTGGCCGGGTGCGGATCCCGGGGCCGGTGGCAATGGCAGCCGGTTATCCAGATCCTGCAGGCCTTTCCGGAGGGTCTCGGTGGCGTACAACTGCAGTTGGGGGTCGAGGGTGGTATAAACCTTGAGCCCGCCATGGTGAACGATATCAGCCCCGTAGGCGGTTTCGAGATCCCGGATGATCATGTCCAGGAAATAGCTTCCCGTGTCCGAGCGTTCCCTGGGCGGCACCAGATCGACAGGGGCCAGAAAAGCTGTTTCGGCCTGCGAACGTGAAATATAGCCCGTGGCCACCATACGCATCAGAACGACCTTCTGCCGCTTTTTGGCCCGTTCCCAGTGGCGATAGGGGTTGTAACGCGTCGGCGATTTGGGCATACCGGCCAGCAGGGCGGATTCGGCCAGGCTCAGTTCAGAAGCGGTTTGGCCGAAAAAGGCGCGGGCGGCCTGCTCGATACCATGGGAACGGGCGCCAAAGGGGATCTGGTTGATATAGGCTTCCAGAATATCATTCTTGCTGAACCGGGTTTCGATTTGCAAAGCCACCAGGAGTTCCCGAAATTTGCGCATATAACTGCGTTTGAAGGTAAAGAACAGGTTTTTGGCCAATTGCTGGGTGATGGTGGAAGCGCCCTGAATTTTACCGGGGACGAATAGTGTGATGCCGAGCGCCTTGACGGTCCGGATTTTATCGACCCCGTGGTGTTTCCAGAAACGGTGGTCTTCGGTGGCCACCACCGCGTTGATGAAATCCCGGGAGACGCGGTTGATGGGAACGGTTTCGCGTCCACCGATAATCATCAACCGTTCGCCGCTGGCCGTGAATATTTCGGTGGGCGCTGTTTCGATAATGCGGCTCAATGGTTCGGGAACCCGCGGCAGGTTTTGAACGGCCACGAAGAAAAAGACCACCCCGACCAGAGCCAAAAACCCCCCGAGAACGAGTCCGGAATAGAAAACCGTACGCAGAAACCTAATCATGCGTATGTGCCGATGCCTGGTCAGAATTCGATTTCATTTTGAAACTGTTCGCCTTCCAGAACCGCCCGCAGGCGCCCGACAGCCCAGTCGCGCCCCTGAAACAAGAGTACGTGGGTCCGCTGGGTGTTCTCCATTTCAAGCCCGATTTCGATGTAACCGGAGAGGACTTCATCGGAAATGCCGACGCGGCGGATGCGGCCCGGGGCTTTGAGGAGATTTTCGGGCCAGGGAACGATGTTGCGTCGGATGTCTTCCGGCATTTCCTCCAGGACCGCAAAGAAGCGCTCGGCGTCATAGATCCGCTCGCTGAACTGCGGTAAATGATCCAGGCTTTCGTTGCGGACGGATTCGCCCCGTTCGATCCGGTCCAGCAGACGGGTGTCGATCTGAAGCTGATGCAGGACGCGGTTGTCCCGGTTAAGAAAATAGACGCTGAAGCCCTGGTCGGCCGTCTCGAAGAAAGTACGATCCCACTGGCCCTGGCTGTGCATCCGGATGAGGGTGTAAGGGGAAAGCAGTTCCCCGGCGCGTTCCGGCGGCAGGGCATTGTAGAGGGTCTGGAAATGCGAAGCCGCCAGGATCACATCCCGGCCTTTGGCCAGGGTCCGGGCAATTTGTGAAAAGCTCCGGGCCTCGCGGGCTTCCCGCTGGATGGTCTGTTTGTCGGTGATGATCTTGTCAAGGGTCTGAAGCGCGGTGGCGGTGCGGTGCCCCTTTTCCCAGATGGCCCCCGATTCGGGACGGCTGGTGTTGGTCGTCGCCAGAAAACGACCGACCATCCGTTCGGCCCAGTCAAACCGCAACTCCGAGATGCCCAGCAGGCAGATGAGAAGGGTCACAGCCATCGGTCGGATGCTGAAAATCCGTCTGATCCATTCGTTGATATCGTTGGGTGCGGTCCAGGAATCCATGCTTCAGGATTTAGGTTGCCTTTCTGTGGGGGTGCCGCGGTTCGGCATCCGGCGTTTGGCGCCGGATTGCCGATCGATCCGGGCCTGGCCCTGTATTCATGATTTGCCGGTGATTGTCAAAGGGCCCTGCTGCACGGCCCTGGCGGCGGTTCCTCGAAACGTTCGGAATCCGTCTACTGACGGTAGAAGACCGTTACGGTCAGGTTCCACGCATTTTCGGTGCCCTGGGATTCCGATTGGAGGATGTTGACGATTTCTATGTCGGGGTTTTCTTCCAGCCATTCGTTTATCTTGCGTGACAGGCTGGAAATGATGGATGCAAAGCGGTCGCCGGGGATATGACCGCCGTCATAGAAAATTTTGACTTGGATGGGCTTCATGGCACATCGATTCCTTGTTTATAAATAGGGCCTGCTTGAAGGCCGGTGGCGGTAAGCGTAAACCACAAAAAGTGTCAGGATAACCAGAAAATACCACGGGATGACCTCAAAAGACAGTTTAAAAATATGCGTTTGCAGGAGATCGGGCGGAACACTGGCGGCCCTGCGCAAATAGACCAGGACCAAAGCATAACAAAGCCCCATCAGGCCGTAGGCCAGGTTATAGCTCAAGCCCTTGAAGCTCAGCACCGTGGCTCTTTCCGCGGAAGGCGTGACCCGGTTTAGATAGTGACTGGTAAAGAATTGGTTAAAAACCATGACGCTGTAGAGCAGGACCAGAGGGGCCAAGCCCCAATAGGGAATAAAACAAGCGGTCCCGACCAGGCCGGTAATGGTCATCGCGGTCATCAGACCAAAATTCAAGGACGGTCGGCGATGATCCGCCAGCCATCGGGCGATGCGGGGCAGGAATATGCCCAGAAGCGAAAAGCAGGCGGCAATGAGCCCGAAAGCGGCTTCGGGCCAACCGATCTGACGGAAGTACTGGCTGTTCAGGGTAACCACCAGGCGAATGATGTGATCGAAGAGCAGGCCTGCCAGAATGACGACCAGTGCAAACCGTGTCTGCAGGATCCAGCGCCCGGCTCGGAAGGTGAGGGTAAAAGCTTCTCGCAGGGTGGCGCCGC
>JAERRP010000168.1 GCA_016735415.1 Desulfobacterales bacterium
ATATTGCCGCTGCCGTGTTCGCGGATATCGGAACGCAGAAAGCCCCTGGTAATCAGCAACCCAAATGGAATCGAGCCCAGCGCATAAGCACCGAATGGTAACATGATTGCCATAAACCACTGCCCCGGATTCATTCGGCCGAGCTCCTGATGGACGGGTTAATATGCGCAATGCACCTTAACGCTGCCCGGCGGGGTTGGCAAGCCCCGGTTTAAGGGTTCGCGCAAAAATAAATTGGCAATTTTCAGCGTTGAGGCGCCCGCCGGTACAAGGCGCAAAAGCGCAGGAATAGCCGGCCTATTCCGAGCTTTTGTAACGCCGCCGGGCGGGATGCATCGGCGCTTAAAATGTGAAGTTTTTTTTTCGCGAGCCCTAAAGGTTGAATCCATGAACGACAGCGATCCGCCTCCCTGGAACGAACCCATTCGGATGCCAATCGACGGTGTGCTGGATCTGCATACATTTCAGCCATCCGACCTGCCGCACCTGCTGACCGACTATCTGGAGGCCTGCCGGCAAGAAGGTTTTCTGAACATCCGGGTGATCCATGGCAAAGGCCGGGGCATTCTGCGCCGGCGTGTCCACAAGCTGCTGCAAAAACATCCGGCCGTTAAATCCTTTAAGGACGCATCACCGGAAGCCGGGGGCTGGGGGGCCACGATCGTGGTGCTGGGCCCAATGGAATGATCGCTGTCCGTTTTTTAAGGACCCTGCCCGTATTTACAGGATAGAGGTTGATCAGCGGGACGTTGAGTGCTAAAAATTCAATATAACGCCGGTATAGCGACAACGATCTGCCGTTCGGGTTACCCCCCTGCGGGCCGATCAACGGTGAAAACCGCAGACGATTTTCACCCTCCAATCAGGCGGCGGTGGCATTCATGCTGAACAAACATATCCTCCTGGAAGATCTGCGCCAGACGCTCGTCCACATCCTTTGCAGGGATCTGGACGATGACGAGGTGCGGGATATGCAGAGCTCCATCAATGATTTCATGGAGAACAACGCCACCCATTATTCCGAAAGCCAATTGATCAACGAATTCAATTCCGCGGAAAAGATTCTCGACCAGTTCATTGCCCATCTGGAAGCCCGCAAGGAAATGGCCGGTCAAACGCTGCACTGACCCGCTTCGCCCCCCACGACGCACCCGCATCGATCATTGCCCGCCCTCTTTTCATGATTAATTTCGGAAAGACCTGCCATTCTCACGACAGGGCACTAACGGAGGCGATCATGGCCAATATGCACGCGTTGATAAAACGGTCGGCCGCTCTGTGGGAACTGCCTGTCACCTATACGGAAGGGATGCGGGTGCCCGGGCGAATCTATGCCAGCGAAAGCCTGATCCGGTCCATGGACGAGAGCGTCCTTGAGCAGTTGGCCAATGTGGCCACACTGCCGGGAATCCTGAAATATGCGTATTGTATGCCTGACGGCCACCGGGGTTATGGATTCCCCATCGGAGGGGTTGCCGCCATGGACCCCCGCAGCGGGGTCATTTCACCGGGGGGAATCGGGTTCGACATCAACTGCGGCATGCGGCTGGCGGCCACAAATCTGCTCCACGAAGAGGTCAAACCGCATTTGACCGCCCTGGTGGATCAGCTCTTTGCCCGTGTGCCCTGCGGTGTCGGCCGCAAAGGCTCTGTCAAGGTATCCCGGGACGAATTCCGCCAGGTGATCGAGCAGGGCGCGCACTGGTGCGTCCGGAAGGGTTATGGCCGGGCCGAAGACCTGGCGCTTACGGAAGACAATGGCTGCGCGTCGGGAGCCGATGCAGCCGCGGTCAGTCCAAGGGCGATCGAACGCGGAATCGACCAGATCGGTACCCTGGGATCGGGCAACCACTATCTTGAAATCCAGGTCGTCCGGCCTGAACACCGGTATGACCCCGAAACGGCCGCCGCCTTCGGTCTGGACCGGCCCGGACAGATTGTGGTGATGTTTCACTGCGGCAGCCGGGGTTTCGGTCATCAGGTGGCCACGGATTATCTGCGGGCCTTCCTGAAAATTATGGGACCCAAATTCGGACTGCCCGTTCGGGATCGCGAACTGGCCTGCGTGCCCTTCTCTTCCCGGGAGGGGCAGGACTATTTCGCGGCCATGAAGTGCGCCATCAACATGGCCTATGCCAACCGGCAGGTCATCATGCACCGTATCCGCGAAGTCTTCGCCGATATCTTCCACAAAGCCCCTGAAGATCTTGGACTGCACCAGGTGTACGACGTCTGTCACAACACAGCGAAACTCGAAAAGCATTCGATCGACGGACAAATCCGCGAGGTTCTGGTGCACCGCAAGGGCGCCACGCGGGCCTTCGGACCGGGGATGGAAGCTATTCCCCCGCGCTATCGCCGCGTGGGGCAACCGGTAATTATCGGCGGCAGCATGGAAAGCGGATCCTATCTGCTGGTCGGGGTGGGCGACGGGGCCCAGACCTTTTTCAGCACGGCGCACGGTGCCGGGCGCAATATGAGCCGCCGCCAGGCCAGGAAACAATTCAAGGGGCGCAATCTATTGAAAGAAATGAGGGCCCGGGGCATCTATGTGCGCGCCCGCTCGCTGAGCGGTCTGGCTGAGGAAGCCGGCGCGGCTTATAAAGACATCGACGAAGTCGTCGCCGCTGCCAGCACCGCGGGGATCAGCCGTCCGGTGGTGCGGTTTACGCCCATCGGTAACATCAAAGGCTGACGCTGGTATGGGAGGCGTCATTCTTTCAGCCCGGCGCTTTGATGTCTTCCATGCGGTGGCAGGCCACCACATGACTTCCGTTGACTGCTCCGGGCACAGGTCGCAATCGTGGATCTTCATTGTGGCAGCGTTCGATCGCATAAGGGCAGCGGGTTCGAAAATGACAGCCGCTGGGCGGGTTCATGGGCGATGGGACATCGCCCCGCAGCATGTCGCCGGTTCGGTGCGCGTCGGGATCCGGTACCGGAATGGCGGCGATGAGTGCACGCGTATAGGGGTGCCGGGGGGTGCGGTAGAGCGTATCCGCATCCGTGTATTCCACGATGCGGCCCAGGTACATGACGGCGATATAATCGGAGATGTGTTTGACCACCGCCAGGTCGTGGGCGATGAAGAGATATGTCAACTTCATTTCATTCTGCAGGTCCAGGAGCAGGTTGAGAATCTGAGACTGGATCGAAACGTCCAGGGCCGACACCGGCTCGTCGCAGACGATCAAACGCGGTTCAAGGGCCACGGCGCGGGCAATACCGATCCGCTGGCGCTGACCGCCGCTGAACTCGTGGGGGAATCGCAGCAGGGCCCCCCGGGGCAGCCCCACCCGATCAGCAGTTGCCGAGCCCGCCGACGTCGTTCGGCGGCATGGCCGCTGCGGTGAATCACAAATGGTTCCTCGAGAATTTCCTGAACCGTGTGGCGCGAATTGAGCGATTCAAACGGATCCTGAAAGATCATCTGCATGTTACGGCGCACGGCCCGCAGTTCAGCCCGCCCCAGGCTCAGAAGATCGGCGCCCATAAAACGCAGTTTTCCGTCGGTGGGTGGGTAAAGCCTTAATACACAGCGTCCCACGGTGGTTTTGCCGCAGCCGGATTCACCCACGAGACCGAGCGTTTCACCGGCGCCGATGGCAAAGGTGACGCCGTCCACGGCATACACCTGGGCGACCTTGCGGCGCAGAACCCCGCCGTGGACCGGGAAGTACTTTTTAAGGTCGTCGACTTCGAGCAGTAAATCCATCATTTCAATCTTCTCATGGCACGGTATCGATGATCTTCTCGGGCGTCCGTATCAGGTACAGGCGTTGATCGTCGTTTTCGCCGCCGGTTCTTTTCATACACTTCCCGCCTTTCACATCTCCCGGCGGTTCCGCCAGGCCGCCAGTTCGCCCGCGAAATAGCAGGCGGACCAGTGCGCTTCACCCACGGCCGCCAGTGGCGGCGAAGCCTGTGCACAGACCGCCTGCACATGGGGGCAGCGGTTGGCGAAGCGACATCCGGGCGGCAGGGCCTCCAGGCCGGGCACAACGCCCTTGATCACTTTCAATTTTTGCTTGCGCGGCGTTTCCAGGGTGGGAATCGATGACAGCAGCCCGCGGGTGTAAGGATGACGGGGATTCCCGAAAAGCGCCCGGATGGGGGCCACTTCCGCCACTTTGCCGGCATACATCACCACCACATCGTCGCAGAGTTCGGCGACGACGCCGAGATCGTGGGTGATGAAGATCACCGCCATACCGGTTTCGGCCTGGAGTTCGCGAATGAGCTCCAGAATCTGGGCCTGGATGGTCACGTCCAGTGCCGTGGTGGGTTCATCGGCGATCAAAATGTCCGGCCTGCAGGCCAGGGCCATGGCGATCATCACCCGCTGGCGCATGCCGCCGGAAATCTGGTGGGGATATTCACCCAGGCGTTTGGCCGGATCGGGGATACCGACCTTGGCGAGCATGTCCGTGGCCGCACGTAAAATAGCGCCTTTATCCATATCCTGGAAATGGAGTCGATAGACTTCGCCGACCTGGCGGCCGATGGAATGAACCGGATTGAGGTCCGTCATGGGCTCCTGGAAGATCATGGCGATCTGGTTGCCGCGCAGGGCGTACATCTCCTCGGCGGGAAGGGAAACGATATCCGTATCTTTGAAAAGGATGCGGCCGGATTCGATCCGCCCTGCCGGCCTCGGCAGCAGACGCATGATGGACAGGGCCGTTACGCTTTTGCCGCAGCCGGATTCTCCCACCAGACCGAGGGTGTGCCCCCGGCGCAGGGAGAAACTGACGTCGTCCACGGCCCGCATCAATCCGTCTTCGGTGGCAAAGGCAGTGCTCAAATGATCGATTTGAAGCAGTGTCGAGGTCACGTCATAAACCGATCTTGAAGGTTTCGTTCTTGATGGTAACCGGGTCGAAGACGATGCCCTTGCGCATGGCCTCACGGGTTTCCCGGTACAGGTCTTGGTCGAACCAGAACAATCCGCCGGTCGAACTGCTGAAAGGATCGAACAGGCTGTCCGACAACCGGGTGGCCGGTGGATCCGGAAAGCGCCACCAGCGCCAGTAGGCCTCACGGAAATAGGGAACCATGAAGGTCGGCACAAAGGCCCCGAGGGCATGCACCCGGGCCTGAATTTCCCAGGCCAGTTCGATGCGCTCGTTCTCGTCGAGCGAATCGCGGTAGCGGTCGATCAAGCGGTCCAGTTCGGGGTCGTCCGCATTGCTCACGTTGTTGGTCTGGGGCCGATGGGCATTGACCGAATGCCAGAACTCCCAGAAATGGGGCCGCATGCCGGTGCTCCAGCCCAGCCAGCCCACGTCGTGGCGTTTTTCCAGAATCTTCTTGTACTGGGCCGCCGGGTCCAGCCGCTGGAGGCGCAGTTCGATACCGGCCTTACGCGCTTCTTCCTTGAGGACCACCAGTCGAGGGGTATGTTCTTCGCGGCTGTAGGAGACTTCCACGGAATAGCGTTGACCGTTTTTCTGCCAGATGCCGTCCGGCGCCCGCTGCCAGCCGGCCGCCTGCATGAGCCGATCGACCTCGACCAGACTGAAACGGCGCGCTTTGATCGCATTGTTCGAGTAAGGCCCATAGCCCACATAGGCGCTTTCCAGACGGAAATAGTCGTTGCGCAGAACGGTTTCGATCACCTTCTGGATGTTCATGGCGTGGGCAAAGGCTTCACGTCGATGGAGGTCCTTGAAGATGTCCCGGTCCAGATTGAGCCAGAGGCCCTGGGCCGACTGGGGCGTGTCGTTGAGAAACCAGATCCGTTCGACATATCCCTTTTCAATTACCGGAGTCCGACTCTTGATATGCCAGAACTGGGGCATGGTCAGACCGAAATGATCCAGTTGGGCCTTTAAAAAATACTCCCATTGGAGATTGACATCCCGGATGACGGAGTAGCGGACCCGGTCCACGTTGAAGCGGTTTTTAAAATAGCGCTGATCCCGGGCCCACCAGTCCTGTTTACGCTCAAAAACAATGTAGCGGCCCTTCTTAAACCGGCTCATCTGGTAAGGTCCGGTGTTGGGGGCGATCCGCCAGTTGTAATCGCGGACGAAACCCTCATCCAGTTCACAGTAATAGTGCCGGGGGGTCGGCCCGATCGCGAGCTTGAGATGCAGATCGGGCTGGGCTTTGTGGCCGACCACGGCCAGGGTGTAATCATCATATACGACAACGCGCTCAATCTCCCTGGAATAAAAATCGTTGTACCAGGGCGCCACGATGTGTCTGGAACGCATGAATTCCAAAGTGTAGACAAAGTCGTCGGCCGTCAGCGACTGCCCGTCGGACCAGCCCGCCCGGGGTTTGAGCTTGAAAAACATGGTTTTCTTGTCCGGACCGAAGGCCCAGTGCGTCGCCAGTTCCGGGATGATGTTGCGGGTGTTGGGGTGAATGCCGATCAGGCTCAGCTGGTTGCCCAGAATGGCGCTGCGGAAACTGGAATTGGAGTCCGGCCCGACCACCCGGAAGGTCAACGGAAACGAGGCCAGGGCGGCATGATAGGTCCCTCCTTGGCGCGCTTGCGGCGATGCGAACACCGGATCGGTATTGTTGCTCAACCACGAAATGCCCTCCGGCAGGATTTCACGCGCATAGGACGGTTTGATCTCACAGGGTTTTACGGCCGAGGCCTCAACCGCCTTCTCAGTTCTTTCCGTACAACTGCCAAAGGAGACCACCCAACCGATCGAGACCAGGACGGTCAGTAATTGAATCCAGGAATAATTGGGCTTGCGATTCATCGTGTCAATGGTTCTGTTATTCATAAGTCGTATGCATTTTGGGGTCCAGGGCTTCCCGCACCGCCTCGCCGATAAACGTAACCAGTACCAGTGTCAGCACCATGGCGGCCACCACTGATCCGGACAGCCACCAGGCACTTAAATTGGCCCATCCCTGCTGCAGGAGTTCACCCCAACTGGGCTCGGGAGGCGGCAGCCCGAATCCCAGAAAGTCGAGCGCCGCCAGCGATACGATGCCGTTCGCCACCTGGAAGGGCATATAGGAAACAATAATGCTGACCGTATTCGGAAGAATGTGGCGGGCAATGATGCGCCCATGGGAAGCACCCAAGGCGCGGGCGGCCAACACATAATCCCGCGTTCGTTCTTTATAGACCACCGTTCGCATTGTCCAGGTGATGCTCATCCAGCCGAAGGCCCATAAAATCGTCAGCAGAATCCAGAAATTGGGGATCACCACCGAGGCGATAATGATGATGACGTAAAGTGCTGGAACCGAGGTCCATATTTCAATGATCCGCTGAAAAAACAGGTCAAATGTACCGCCGAAATACCCCATGGCGCTGCCCGTGCTGATCCCGGTCACAAACGTGGCGATCAGCAGCGCCAGCGAAAAGAAAATCGCCAGTCGGAAACCGAAAACCAGTCGTGCCAGAACGTCGCGGCCGGAGGCGTCCGTACCGCAGAAATGCCGCTCCACCAGCGACGGTGCCGTCGGTGGCAGGGTATTTTCCCTGAAATCGTTTTCGTAGGGGTTGTACGGCACGGGCGGCATGATAACCCAGTTGCCCGCCCCTTCAGCGTCAAAACGCTCGGCCAGCGCCCGGTAGTTGGTTTCATACTGGTAATCCAGACCGAAAAAAGCCCCCGGAATCAGGTTCCCGTAAGTGGGCCAGTAGAGCGCACCGTTGTATGAAACCACCAGCGCGCGGCTGTTGACCAGCAGTTCGGCCCCCAGCGACAACACGATCATGGTCACCAGAATGATCAGGGAATAATAGCCCCTCCGGATAGATTGAAAACGCCGGATCTTCTTGACGGTCAGCGGATTGAGTTGCAGTCGCATATTCCCGGTTTTTGCCTGTTATGAGCTGTTGCGGCCGTGTTCTTCAGGTTAATACGAACACTATTCGAATTGGACCCTCGGATCCACCGCCGCCACGCACAGATCCGATAGAATGTTGCCGATCAGAAAAAGCAGCGAAGATATCACCAGCACCCCCAACACCACCGGATAATCCCGTTCCAACACGGATTCGTAGCCCAGCAGCCCCATGCCGTCGATATTGAACACTTTTTCGATCAGAAACGACCCGGTCAGGATAATCGAGATATTGTTGCCGAATGTCGTGGCGATCGGGATCAGACTGTTGCGCAGGGCATGACCGAACACGGCGCGCCGAAACGGCAGTCCTTTGGCAATGGCGGTACGCACATAATCCGCCGCCAGATTATCCATCAGGGTATTCTTCATCAGAAAGGTCATGGAGGCAAAAGCCCCAATCGTATAGGCAATAATCGGCAGGATCGAGTGCCAGATGATATCGAGCACCTTTTCCGCCAGGCCCAGTTCGTCGAAATTCTCGCTGACCAGATTGCCCAGCGGGAAGATATCCCACCAGCCAGCCAGCCACACCAGCAGATAAATTCCGATTACCCAGCCCGGGATGGCATATCCGATAAAAACCAGAATGGATGAGGCGTTGTCAAAAGCGGTCTGGTGCCGGATGGCCTTTACAATCCCCAGGGGGATGCAGACCCCATAGGTCAAAACCATGGTAATCAGGCCGAAATACAGGGAGATCGGGATCCGCGTACGGACCATTTCCCAGACCGGGTCGTGGTAGCGCGTGGAAACCCCCAGATCACCCTGCAGAATCTTGCCGAGCCAACTGAAATAGCTGTTTAGAAGCGGCTTGTCGAACCCGTAGTACTGTTTCAGGAACGCGATCTGCTCGTCCGAAAGAGGCTGACGCTGAACCCCGGCCCCGGTGGTGGCGCCACCGCCGCCCCCTTCGACCTGCATCTGCTGCGCTTCGGCAATCATGCGCTCGATCGGGCCGCCGGGCACAAATCGTGTAATGGCGAAAACCATCAGCGTGATCCCGATGAAGGTCGGAATAATGAGTAGAAAACGGCGAATGAAATAAGCTGTCATGGGGGATTGGCCGGCAGGCAGATGGTAAAGCGGGTTCCGGTGCCACGGTTGGAAAGCACTTCGATAGTGCCCCCGTGGCATTCCACAATGCGCTTGGTCATGGTCAGGCCGACGCCCGTGCCGCGCGTTCCTTTGGTACTGAAAAACCCCTTGAAAAGCTGTGCGCGGGTGTTGTTATCCATACCCGGCCCATTGTCGCTGACCGAATAGGCCACGGCCCAACCCTGCGGCCGGAATGCCCGCACGACCACTTCACGATCGGTCGCCCGCGCGGCTTCCTCGTCAAAGGCCTCAAGGGCATTCTGGACAAGATTGAGCAGGCACAGATAGACGGCTTTCGGATCGTGGGTACATGCCGGAATCGATTCGGCCAATTCGGATTTGAGGGTGATGCCTTTTTCATCGGCTTTGGATTGCAGGAGCGCCAGCACCTCATGGACCGGCTTGAGGGGATCGTCCGCCACCAGGTGAAGGTCTTCGCTCTGGCCGAAATTGAGCAGATCCAGAGACAGATTTTTTATCTTGCCGACATTGCCGCGCACCATTTCCCAGCCGCGCTGGAGGTATTCGCGGTTGTCGTCTTCGATGCCGCGCCCCAATACGTAAATTCCGCCCTTGAGCGCCCCGGCGATGTTTTTTATGGTATGCGAAAGTTCGGTGGCCACACGGCCCACGGCCGCCAGCCGTTCGGTCTCCAGAAGCCGCTGGGT
>JAERRP010000390.1 GCA_016735415.1 Desulfobacterales bacterium
GGTAAGACAAGCGCTGGAAAACAAGCAGGTCGACCTGTATTGGGAATACACGGGTACAGCTTTTCTGAATTTCCACAAAAACAAGTTTGACAATCAGCCTGCGGACGAAATCTATGCGGCGGTCAAAGCCAAAGATGCGAAAATCGGTATTGTCTGGCTGAATGCCTCGGCCGCAAACAACACCTATGCTCTGGCGGTCCGCCAGGCCGATGCCAAGTCCAAGGGCCTCGACTCCCTCGAAGATCTGGCAGCCGAACTCAATGCCGGCGAAAAATTAACCCTGGGGTGCAACATCGAGTTCTACAAACGGGACGACGGCTTGAAACCGCTCCAGAAAGCCTACGGCTTCAAGTTTCCCCGTTCGGATATCAAGCGTATGGAAACCGGATTGGTCTATAAGGCATTGAAAGATGGTGATGTCGACGTGGGGCTTGTTTTTGCAACGGATGGACGTATCCCGGCCTTCAATTTCAGTGTTCTCAAGGACACCAGGAACTACTTCCCGGCGTATGCGATTACACCGACCGTTCGCAAAGAGACGTTGGACGCGAATCCGGACCTCGCTGAACTTTTGAACAAACTGTCCGCGCTCTTCAATGACGCGACCATGTCCGCATTGAACGCCGAAGTCGATGTTGACCAGAAGTCCGTTACCGAAGTGGCGAGAGGCTTTCTGAAGGCGCAAGGCCTGCTGTAAAGACCATCCCCCGGAATGACGGTCTTACGACCGTTGCGCCGGGGTATTTTCTACAAGCGTTTGCTTGCTTCAGCCGATGGGTACGGAGAGAAACCCTCGGATCGCGAAAGCCGCATTCAGGGAGAAAACAATGAATGCCTCCCCGGAACGATCGAAACCCGTGGCAACGGGCGGATGTCTTTGTGGTGGTGTCAGGTTCGAAGTGCACGACACGCTGATGGATGTTGTCAACTGCCACTGCAGTAAATGCCGGCGGTTTCACGGCCATGTGGGTGCCTATACCGCAACGGATCGGGAGAACCTTGTCATGGTTCGATCCGACACCCTGAAATGGTTTCACTCCACCACCGACGAAACCCCGCAGGTACATCGCGGATTTTGCGTTGAGTGCGGGTCCAGCTTATTCTGGGATCCCCGGGGAAAACCACGGATATCAATTGCCGCCGGCGCACTGGATGCACCCACCGGTCTTGCGACCACAGGGCATGTCTGGGTCTCCCAAAAGGGCGACTATTACGGCATCACCGATGGTTTGATCCAGCACGATGAACGGTTCGCGCGAGCGGATCGATAAAACCGGATACGGTTTGGCGGCCTTTTCAGCCCTATCGAAAATGAAGACAGGCGATGCATTCTCTGAATGACGGCGTAATAGATTTTACACTGAATATCTGCTGGGAAGATTTGCCCGTCGCGGTTCAGCATCAGGCCAAACGCTGTCTGCTGGACACTCTGGGCGCCCTGATCGCCGGTTCACAGACGCCGGTTGCCGACATCATGCGCAAGACCGCCCGGGAACAGTTCAGGGGCGACCAGGCTACCATCATGGTGTCCGGTGAGCGGGCGTCGGCTGCCGGAGCGGCTCTGGCCAACGGTTTTTACAGCAACGCTCTGGATATCGACGACGGTTACCGTCCCACCAAGGGGCATCCCGGGGCCTGCGCCCTACCGCCGGTTTTGGCGGCCGCCGAACTGGTGGGTGGCTGCTCCGGGCAGGAATTTCTCACAGCACTGGTCATCGCCTACGAACTGGGCATCCGGGCCGGGGTGATCCGCCATGCCACTTGGGAGGTCTACCATTCCTCCGGCAGCGGGGGGCCCATTGCGGGGGCCGCCGCTGCCGGCCGGCTGCTGGGTCTTGAGGCGCAACAGATCTTTCACGCCATGGGCGCCGCCGAGTACCATGCCCCCATCGCCCCCATGATGAAGGCAATCGACACACCCTCCATGGGCAAGGACAGTATCGGTTGGGGCTGCATGGTGGCCGTGCTGTCGGCCCTCATGGCCCGGGACGGCTTCACCGGCATCCGCTCGCTGTTCGATGACGCCCCGGATGCGAAGCGGGTCGAAAACCTCGGGGATGAATGGGAAATTCTCAATCTCTATTTCAAGCCCTACGCCGCCTGCCGCTGGGGGCAGCCGGCCGTGGCCGGGGCAATCAAGATCGTCCGGGACCACCAGCTGACACCGGACCAGGTCAAACACATCCGCGTACGTATCTTCCAAGCGGCCGCCCGCCTGCCCAACAGGTATCCCCGCGATACGGAAGAGGCC
>JAERRP010000683.1 GCA_016735415.1 Desulfobacterales bacterium
GGAGGCCAGGCCTCTAACCTATGCGCGGGTGCAAAGCACCCCCGCATAGGTAAAACGCCTTGACAGGCATCAATAAATACATAATATAGTGTGTATTATTGTGGCGATAATGGAGGCACATATGAGTACAGAAACGATTCGTCTAAACGTTACCATTCCCAAAGATTTGTTCATCGCTTTAAACGAACATGCCGGTCCCAGGAAAAAAAGTCAGTATATTGCCCATGCGATTCGAAGGCAAATCGAACAGGACCAAAAAGAAGCCCTGGATAAAGTGTTGGAAGATGGTTATCGCAACACCAAACGGGAGAGCTTTGCTATCGCCAACGAATTTGAGACGGCCGATTTAGAAGGTTGGGATGATTATTAAAAAAGGCGGCATCTATCTGGCGGCCCTTGATCCGGCCATCGGCCATGAAATCTCAAAGACCCGCCCTGTCCTGGTTGTTTCCAATGATAAAAACAATGCGTTTTCCGGAACCGTTACCGTACTGCCGATCACATCCAAGTCGCTTGAAAAAATCTATCCATTTGAAGTCCGGATCGAAAAGGGCAAAGGCAACCTGCCGAAAGCTTCCAAAATCAAAGCCGACCAGATTCGAACGATCGACCAAAAGCGGTTGATTAAAACCATCGGCGCGCTTTCTGATGATGACATGGTTTTGGTGGAAAAAGCCGTCAAAATTCATTTGGACCTTCGGGATCGCACAAATTAACTTCACATTTTTGCATCTCAGCTACCAGACGCCCCATAAAGCCTATCGCCAAGCTTGGCGTGGTGCACTTGCGACTTGAATCTACTCTGTATCGCTGTTCTTTGCCCCTTTTGTATGCTTGCCGTTCATCAGTTTTTCGCAGTTCCTTTGAGCTTTCAGCTTGGCCTTTTTCGCCTCCAACCTAACTCGGCTGGAAGCCGAGCCTCTAACCTCAAACGGTTGCGAAGCAACCCCGCTTGACGCTTATATTTACCTTCAACCTAACCTGGCCGGAGGCCAGGCCTCAAACCTAACGCGGGTGCAAAGCACCCCCGCATGGTCCTTTGACAAAATCCGATTGATGTCATATTATGACATCATAATGATGTCTCAATTTGAATATTTATTGGAGAAGGTATGAAGGCTGTCACAATAAGAGGCGTTGATCCTGAACTCGCCGAAAAATTAAAAACAACGGCAAAAGCGCAAGGCAAAAGCATCAATCAACTGTCCATTGAACTGATCAAAACGAGCCTCGGACTTAATAAAAAAAAGAAGTACTCGCGGGAATACGATGATTTGGATGACCTGTTTGGCAGGTGGGGCGAGGATGAATTCAAAGCAATCAATGATAAAATAAACCGGGAGCGGCATATTGACCCGGAGATCTGGCAATGAATAAAGTGCTGATTGATACCAACATCTATTCATTGGCCATGAAGGGTAATACCAAGGTCGTCTATGCGTTGAGAAAACTAGACCAGATTGGATTCTCAGCAGTAAGTGCCGGTGAACTTTTTTCCGGTTTTAAGAGCGGCCGGCATGAAGATATAAATAGAGAAGAGTTGAATTATTTCATGGATTCTCCACGAGTCGTCGTTCACGCCATTGATGTGGAGACAGCTGACTTTTACGCGTCAATTCTTAATAACCTGAAGGTTGCGGGCACGCCCATTCCGACAAACGATATATGGATTGCGGCCGTTGCCTTCCAACATGGCTATAAACTTTTTACTAAAGATAAACATTTCGATTTAATTCCCGGATTGGTACAATTGCAGGGAAAATGATAACCTTATCTTTTTCGCTGTATCGTTGTTCGTTGGCCCTTTTTGTCTGCGTGCCGTTCATCAGTTTTTCGCAGTTTCTTTGAGCTTGACGCTTATTTTCGCAGTTCCTTTCAGCTTTCAGCTTGGCCCTCTGCCGAAGGCAGCCGCTTGACGCTTTCAGTTTTTGCCTTTTTTTTATACCTCCAACCTAACCTGGCCGGAGGCCAGGCCTCAAACCTATTGCGGGCGCATCGCGCGCCCATATGATCCTTAGAAACGCATAATTTCATGGGCGTCCATAGTTCGTCCGATTGCATTTCATGAAATAATGTTATAAATTCATGAAAACGATATTTGGAGGTGGATCCATGTCAAATCTACAGATTAAGGGTATCGATGAACGACTGTATCAGCAATTGAAACAACTGGCTGCTGATGAAAATAGATCCGTCAGTCAGCAGGTTCTGTTTTTGATTCGAAACCACATGGCGCAAAAGCGTCGAGCCTATGAATCGGAAACGGCGGCTCAGACCCTGCTTGCGTTGACAGGATCATGGGAAGATACTCGTACGGCTGAACAAATCGTCCGGGATATCAAAAGCGCGCGCCGCTCATCAAGTAAGTTTACAGAGGGTATCTAGTGTTTTTACTCGATACCGACACGATTATATACAGCCTTAAAGGTAATGACTCCGTGGTTCGGAATCTGGCGAACCATCAGCGTGACCCGCTTAAAATCAGTGTTATTTCTCTTATGGAGTTATATTACGGAGCTTATAAATCTCAGAAAACTACCGCGAATTTGGCAAAAGTACGGCGTATCGAAAATGCATTTGACATTTTATCTGTCGATTTTTCCATTGCTGAGACTTTTGGAACGATAAAGTCACATCTGGAGTTCCAGGGAACACCACTTGATGATTTTGACATTGCCATAGCAGCCTCTGCGCTGGCTCACAACCTGACCTTGATAACCAACAACGAAAAGCATTTTCGCCGAGTGGAAGGCCTTAAGTTGGACAACTGGGCTCAACCCTGAACAAACGCCGTTACCTCTATCCTCAAACGGGCCAAAGGCCCCTGCCCTTCTTGAAGCTTTCAACTTGACGCTTTCAGCTCTGCCGCAGGCAGATACTTTTGCTTTTCCTTTCAGCTTGACGCTTTGAGCTTGGCCTTTTTCGCCTCCAACCTAACTCGGCTGGAAGCTGAGCCTCTAACCTCAAACGGGCGCATCGCGCCCTTGCTTGGCCCTGCTGCCAAAGGCAGCCGCTTGATGCTTGTTTCCTTAAATTAACCTTAGAAACGCATAATTTCATGGACGTATCCGGCACCCTTCACGATGCACCGGATGTTGACAAAGGTTTCCGGACATCATACCTATGAAATAGTCATATTGACCTTTATGACTAATTGGTATGCAGAAAAATAATGGGGAGGTGCTCATGCCGACAGTATCTGTTGCAAAAGCAAAAAGCCATTTATCCGAACTTCTGGCTAAGAGTGCATACAATAACGAAAAGTTTATCATCACACGTCGCAACAAGCCGATGGCCGCACTTGTTAGCTTGGATGATTTGCGGATAATCGAACAACATGAAGAAAGAAAAGGATTGGCGGCGCTTTCCGGCAAATGGCATTACTTTGAAGAACTCTCTGAGTTTTTAGATGATCTTGAAACGCTTCGGACGAACGGCGGGACCGGTAGAGATGTATCTTTTTGATACCGATGTGATAAGCAATATTTTCAAACCACACCCATCCGAGCTGTTACTCGGAAAATTGGGCCGCTTGGAGCAGCGCGATCAGTATATTTCAACTATTACAATTAAGGAGATTGTCTATGGTGCTGTGAAAAGTGACCGCACCGAATATCATTTGAGAAATTTGGAAGAGCTTTTATTACCTTCAGTCAACATCGCCAGCTTCGATACGAAGGCGGCTTTCATATGTGGCCACCTTCGTGCCGCTCTGGAGAGACAGGGTCGGACGCTTTCGCTCGCGGATATGGAAATAGCTGCGATTGCAATGGCCAATAACTTTACCTTAATCACTGGAAATATCAAACACTTTGAGAGAGTAAAAGGGCTAAAACTGGACAATTGGCTTCCATGAGGCATAAACGCTAAACTCATAGTTTCCAGTTTCATTTATTAAACAGGCATCTGCGTCGCATCCCGAGTGAATGAAGATTAACTTATATATCAATGTCCCCGACTTCTTATAATTTACTTGACAGGGTGCTATAGAATGTCCCCGGTACCTCCCGCTTCCAACAGTTGCGCTAAATATCACTAGAGAAAAATATTAAGTTAATTAGTAAAGAATGTCCCCCAAACCGTCTGGGCGTCCACGGCACACCCTACGGCTTCTTTGATGACTTGGCTTTCATCAGATAAATTGTTATTCTCATCAAATCGGGAGATCTGAAAACGATGAATCGGGACAGCATCTTAAAAACATTATCAAATCACAAGCAATTGCTGCGGCGTCATGGAGTGAAAGCCATTCGCCTGTTTGGCTCGTTTGCGCGGGGAGAAGCCGCTGCCGGCAGTGATGTGGACCTGCTGGTCGAATTTGAACCGACCGCGCATGTCGGACTTTTCGAATTTTCACGGCTGAGGCACGAACTCAGCAATCTATTGGGCTGCGAAGTTGATCTTGCCACGCCGGATGCTCTTCACAAGGCAATGCGAGATGAAATTCTGAATGAGGCCATCTATGCCGCGTAGAGACTCGGGATTGCGCATTGCCGACATCGTCGCCGCAATCGAAAAAATCTTTGACTACACAGAGAGTATTACGTTCGATCAGGAAATTAATGCGACTTCGCCGCCACATAATATGATTGAGCAGCTACTGTCATGTTCGTGGCAAACATGCTTTGGACGTTGATTTTTTTGTTTTCCTTTTGCTGTTTCGTTGGCCCTTTTTGTCTGCTTGC
>JAERRP010000103.1 GCA_016735415.1 Desulfobacterales bacterium
ATACTCCCCGAGGTGGCTTTTGGTCCGGAAAACCTCCGCCTGCCAAGGGAAGCGATTGCACGCCGTGTGGATGAGGCCTTGGAAGCCGTGGGCCTGGCCGCCATGCAAACCCAGCGGCCCCATCTGCTGTCGGGAGGCGAAAAGCGGCGGCTGACCATTGCCGGCGTGCTGGCCATGGCGCCCGAGGTGGTGGTGTTCGATGAACCCTTCTCGAGCCTGGACTTGGACGGGGTCCGCCAGGTCCTGGGTCAAATTGTCAAACTTCAGGCGTCTGGGCGAACGATGGTCGTGACCACCCATGATCTCGACAAGATTCTGGCCCATGCCGATCGACTGGTTCTTCTGAGCCAGGGGCAGGTTGTCCGCGACGGACGCCCGCGGGACGTTCTGCCCGAGGTCGAACATTTCGGGGTGCGCGAGCCGGATGCCTCACGGCTGGGCGCCGGTTTCCGCTCATGGCTGAACTGAACAGTTTCGCCTTTGCGGTGGGCGATTCGGTGCTTCACCGCCACGACATCCGCTTCAAGCTGGCCTCGCTGGCCCTGATGACGATGGCCTGTGTGGCTGCCCCGGCCGCCGGCCTGGTGCTGGTGAGCCTGGTGCTGGCGGCCCTGGCCGTGCATCTGCGACTGCCGTGGCGCCTTTTCGGGAGCGAGCTGCGGCTCCTGGCCCTGTTTCTATTGTTTATCCTGGCAGCCCGGGCGCTGACCACTCCGGGCGATGCTCTGGCGGCCTTCGGTCCGGTCGTCCTGAGCCGTCAGGGGCTGGTGCAGGGAGGGCTGGTTTGCTGGCGTCTTGTCAATGTCGTCCTGGTCAGTCTGCTGTTCGTCCGCAGCACGCGGCCGGCTGAAATCAAGGCCGGCGTGGCCTGGCTTCTGGGGCCGGTTCCCTGGGTCAATGCCGGGCAGGCGGCGGTGATGGTAGGGCTGATCGTGCGTTTCATACCGGTACTGCACCACCAGATCCGTGAAACCCGGACCGCCTGGCGTGCGCGCGGCGGGGCCTGGCGGCGCAATCCTCTCCTGCACATCAAATACCTGGTGCTCCCCGCCATGCGTCGGACCATCCTTTCGGCCGACCAGCTGGCCCTGGCCATGGAATCCCGCTGCTTTTCCCACCACCGCACCGACCCGGCCTTCCGCCGCTCCCGCCTGGACGGGCTGGTCGTGTCAGGGGCCCTCCTTGTTTTAGTGACCACTTTGCTAATTTGACAGGCGGAATTACCGGGTGATATAGGGGGGCAACCGCTCTGCCGCCGTTCGCGCCCGTTGCAAGCGGTTTTTTACGTGCCGAACGATTGATGAACCCGTAAAAAGTCATGTTTCAGACGGTTTCGAAAAAAGTTCGAGATACGGCTTGCGAATCCCGAGGAATGAAGCGTACTTACGGTACGCTGCAATGACGAGGGATACGCGTAACGCCGATATCGGACTTTTTACGGAACCGTCACGATTGAATCGGATGGACGACGAGGAGGTTCCCATTTTGAAAGTTGTCATTGTCGGAGCAGGGGAGGTCGGTTTTCACATTGCCAGCCACCTCGCGCTCGAGAACAAAGACGTCCTGGTGATCGACAGGGACGCTGAAGCCCTGAGAAGAGTTTCCGACAGCCTGGATGTCCAGGTGCTCCAGGGCTCCGGCAGCAGCCCGGACACCCTGGAAGAAGCCGGCATTCACTCGGCTGACATCATGCTGGCCGTTACCGACAGCGATGAAGCCAACCTGGTGGCCTGCCTGGTGGCCAGCATCATCTCGCCCTCCACCAAAAAACTGGCCCGGATCCGGGATGCCGGCTACGACGGCTACCACGATACCTTCCGGGAAAAAGCCCCGAACATCGATATGGTCATCAACCCCGAAATCGAGGTGGTCAAAACCATTCAGCGCATGATGCAGGTGCCCGGCGCCGTGGATGTGGCCGATTTCGCCGATGGACACCTCAAGTTCGTGTGTGTCCACTTGGAAGAAAACCACCGCTTCACCGGCGCCCAGCTCGCCGCACTGCCGCTGCATCCGGACGAGGAGCGGCAGCTGATCGCCGCCATTCAGCGCGACGAAGAGCTGATTATTCCCCGCGGAAAAGACCGGCTGCTGCCGGGGGACCTGGTTTATTTTATCAGTGCAAGCGAAAAACTCGAGCAAACCCTGGGCCTTTTTGAAAAGCAGGTCAAGCCCCTCAAAAGGGCCTTGATCGTGGGCGGCGGGCGTCTGGGCTACCGGCTGGCCTTGCGTCTGGAACAGCAGGAAGGCGTCGCCTGCAAAATCATCGAGAAAAGCCAGGGGCGCTGCGAGTTTCTGGCCGAACATCTCAACAAGGCCGTGGTGCTGCACGGCGACGGGTCCGACCAGAGCCTGCTGGCCGAGGAGAATGTGGGCGACATGGACGTGGTCATCACGCTGACCGACGCTGAGGAGACCAACATTCTGGCCTCCCTGCTGACCCGGCGCATGGGGGCCCGCAAGTGCATCACCAAAATCAGCAAGTTCAGCTATTTCCCCCTGATGAACACCATCGGTATCGAGCAGGTGGTCAGTCCCCGTCTTTCGGCCATCAACAGCATTCTGCGGCATGTACGGCGGGGCAAGGTCCTTGCGGCCATCTCCATCAAGGGCGATCAGGCCGAGGTCCTGGAAGCCGTGGCCCTTGAAACCTCGGATATCGTTTCCAAACCCCTCAAAAGCCTGAAGTTCCCCAAGGGCGCCCTGCTGGCCGGGATCATGCGCGAGGATCAGATCATCATTCCCACCGGCGAAACCGTGATCGCGCCCGATGATCGCATCATCATCGTGGCCCGGCGCGAGGCCATTCCCAAAATCGAAAAAATTCTGGCCGTCAAGCTGGAGTTCTTCTGATGCACTGGCGCCATGTTCTGAAGGTGGTCGGGGTGCTCACCCTGGCCATCGGTCTGTCCATGATTCTGCCGCTCCTGGTGGAACTCTTTTATCAGGATGGCAGCATAGAACCCTTCATCAAGGCCATCGCCATTACGGTGGCCGTTGGCATCGGCTTGATTTTCTATTTCCGCGGCGCGCCCACTGACCATGTGAGCCAGCGCGAAGGCATGGCCATCGTGGCCCTGGGGTGGACGGCCGTGGGATTTTTCGGCGCCCTGCCGTTTTACTTCCAAGGCGAATTCCCCACCTTTGTGGACGCCTTTTTCGAGTCCGTGTCCGGTTTTACGACCACCGGCGCCTCGGTTCTGACCAATATCGAAGCCGTCAGCCACGGGCTGTTGTTCTGGCGCAGCCTGATCCAGTGGATCGGCGGCATGGGCATCATCGTGCTTTCCATTGCCATCCTGCCGTTTCTGGGGGTTGGCGGCATGCAGCTCTACAAAGCCGAAGTGCCCAGTCCGGTGCCGGACAAGCTCCAGCCCCGCATTCGCGATACGGCCGTCATTCTGTGGAAGGTCTACGTTTTCTTCACCTTGGTGGAAACGTTGCTCCTGTGGGCAGGCGGAATGAACCTGTATGACGCACTCTGCCATGCCTTCACCACCATGCCCACGGGCGGATTTTCCACCAAAAATTCGTCGGTGGCCCACTTCGACAGCGTTTACATGGACAGCCTGATCACTTTTTTCATGGTCCTGGCCGGCATCAACTTTTCGCTGCACTACCAGCTTTTTCGCGGCAAGACGCTGGCCTTCTGGCGGGATGCGGAGTGTCGCTTTTACCTGGGGGCGGTGCTGGTGCTCTCTCTGGTGGTGTCTCTCGATGTCTGGCGAACGGTTTATGCCGGCGTGGGGGAAGCCCTGCGCTACGGGTTTTTCCAGGTGGTCTCAATTTTGACCACCACCGGGTTTGCCACTGCGGATTACGAAAAATGGCCGGCCATGTCCCAGCTCATCCTCCTGCTGTGCATGTTCCTGGGCGCCTCGGCCGGGTCCACGGGGGGCGGCATGAAAATTTTGCGGGTCATGCTCTGCTTCAAATTCTGCTACAAGGAACTCTTCACGCTCATCCATCCCCGCGCAGTCAGCCGCGTCAAGATCGGCGGTAAAACCGTGCCGGACGATGTCATGCGCAGCGTGCTGGGCTTTCTGGCCCTTTACATGGGCCTGTTCGGCATGTGTGCCGTGCTC
>JAERRP010000843.1 GCA_016735415.1 Desulfobacterales bacterium
AAGGCCGGCCAGCGTAAATCCCAGGGAGTGATTCAGATAAGGCAGCGCGGCATAGGCCGCAACCCCCAGGAAAAGCCCCAGGCCGATCGCCCGTTTTTTGCCCATGCGATCCGCCAGGGCGACGGTCAGGAACTCACCGCTCAATTCGGCCAGCCCGATGACGATGGTGCCGAGTCCGATTTCAGTCACGCTGAGACTGAATTGCTGCTCCAGCCAAACGCCTATAATCACGAACAAGCCGTCGTTGGCCATGCTGATCAGAAAGTCCAGGCACAGCAGCACGCGGGCTGGCCTGTTTTGTGCCAATTGGCGCCAGGCATGAATCAGCATCCGTGGTCCGACCGCCGCGCCGTGGTGCTGTCGATCGGCCGGCACGACCAGTCGGATGGCGGCAATACCGATCAAGCCCAGTATCCCCATAACCAGGAAGGGCCGCTGCCAGCCGTATCCGGCGATCAAAAAACCCACCAGCGGGATTCCGATGAGTGTGCTGCCGGCCCAACTCATTTCAATCAATCCGATGACGAGGCCGCGCCGCTGATAGGGGACGTGTTCGCCGACGTAGGCCTGAATCGCAGGATCAAATACGTTTTTGCCCAGGCCCGCCAGGAAAAGGGCCGCCAGCACCGTCGCGAAAGTGGCGTAGAGGCCGGCGCTCAACATCCCGAGCGAGAGCAGTGCAAGCCCCACCAGCATCGTGATTCGGAAACCGAACCGATCGGTCAGAGGACCGCTGAAGAGGCCCAGCACGCCTGAGATTTGATTGACAGCGATCATCGCGGTGACGTGGGTGATCGGTACCCCCAAACCCCGGCTGATTTCCGGCGCAAACGGATAGGCAAACCGCCGGGCGGTATTCAATACCAATCGGCAGGCACCGGTGATGACCAGATTGGCGACAAGGGAATCCTTCCCGGTCGCTGCTTGCGGTGGTGGAAGCGGACTGATGCTCAAAGCAAACTTTTCCTTAGATACATATTTGGCGGCAGGTTGTCGGCCACAACCTGTTGCGCCACGAGCCCTAAACAGCCGTGATGTGGGCAGACCCGCGGGACGGCGCGTGATGATTGCCGCCTCAGGGTATAGCCATAGTAAACGGGATCCACTTTTTCGACTTGCATTTAGCGCACTTATGCTTTAATGTCCACTTAAACTCTTAAGTAGCACTAAAAGTTTTCCGGGAATCCGGGATCCGATCGATGATCATCAACAGGATCTTATCGAACACGGGAAAACATTATGGGAAAGAAAAAAAATCTGATTGAAACAGCGGTGCGTCTGTTCGCCGAACAGGGGTACGATGGGACGACCACGCTGCAGATTTCGCGCGAGGCCGGGGTGACGGAACCTCTGATTTACTACCATTTCAAGGGCAAAGAGGAGCTTTTTACCCATATTATGAACGATGCTTTCGATGACTATGTGGCGCGGCTCAATGCCCTCCCGGCGGAAACGAAGGACGAATTCACCAAAATCGAAAATCTGATCGTCGCTTCCCAGAAGGCGGCGGCCGAGATGCCGCGACGTATTCGTCTGGTGATGAGTTCCTGCCCGGCGCGTATCAAAGATCCCGCCCATGTCTGCTCCAGCCGCATGCTGGGGATTTTCGACTGGCACAAGCAATACCTTACGCAGTGCCTTGATCGGGGCATTGCTTCAGGTGAATTTATACCGGTACCGGTTAAAGAAACCGTGTATGTGCTCATTTCCATGGTCAACGGTATGATTCGCCAGTATTCCCTTTTGAATGCCAATCGTTACGAAAATGTTAAAGATGTCGCGGTCGATTTCTGCCGCCGGAGTCTGTTGAACCGTCAAGGAGATTAAAACTGGTGCAACCTCAAAAAGATTCATCTTCCCCCCCCAAGCGCAAACGCCGCGGACCGGTCGATTTCCTGTTCTATTTTCTTTTTACGCCCGATACCTGGCGAATACTCATAGGGACGGTATCGGCCGTTATCTTAACCCCGTGGTTGCTGCCGGTGGACCGCACCGGAATGGGACGCTACGTCCTTTTTATAATGATCGTGGTCGTCGGCTGGGCCATCACGGGCGTCCCCGGTCGATGGATTGCCCAACGTCTGCAAAATTTAATCAAACCCTCTTGAGGCATTGTTTCCGGTTTGGGCCCTGATTTGAAAGCGTTCGATAAGGCTTTGTATTGACACGTCCATTGCCAATTTTTATATTGCACCACGGCAAATCAGAGACACAGGGTAAATATGCGACGCGGCTCCATCTGTGAGCGGTGCGCTTCTACCCGCCAATTGTACAAAACGGCCACAAGCCGCCAAGTCGGTCATCCCGTCTGCATTTTTTCATTGCGGTCGGGTTGCCAGGGAGAGCCGATCGTGTCGGATAAGGCATTTACAGGCATAATCGGGCAAAGCGAAGCCATGCGGCGGGTTTTTCGGATCATGTCAAAAGTATCCGCCAGCCACAGTACGGTTCTGATCAACGGTGAGACGGGCACCGGCAAGGGTCTGGCGGCCCGCGCCATTCACCG
>JAERRP010000826.1 GCA_016735415.1 Desulfobacterales bacterium
ATGTCCTTTTCGAAAAACTGATCCGGCGGACCGATTCGAGCCTGATCACGCGTGCGGCCTTTTATCATATTTATGATCTGCTCTTTCTGTTTCAGTGCGCCCTCGCGCTGGACGGTATTTCCTCCAAAGAATTCGAACGGCAGCTGGGGATGCTGGCCCATGCGCTGGAAGCCCGGGGGTTTACATTCACCCAGTATCTGGATATTTTCCGCGGCTTTGCGACCGCCGTCAAGAACATCATCAATGATTATTTCAACAATATTCACGAACAGAATCTGGACGGCATCATTGAGCGCACGCCGCTGGATCGGATTCTGCCCAAGTATCTGCCCTCGGACGCCGGCACGGAAAAGGAGCGAATCCGGCATCGCATATCTGAAATTTTTTTCAGGGATCTGATTTCTCTGGCGCTGGGTCTGCGCCAGCTGGATCTTTTCCTCAGCCGGATTCTTACGACCCTCTTTCACCAGTCGGCCAAGATTCCCAAGGACAGTCTGCACAGTCTCCTGAATTACGATCCACAGCGTGCCGTGACTTCGATGGTGATGCCCAATGATCAGGTGGACGGCATCATTTACCTGGGCAGCAAAGGGCTGAACATGGTGAAGCTGCTCAACTTCGGCTTTCCGGTGCCGCCGGGTTTTATCGTCACCACGGAAGTGTTTCGCTGCCGCGAGGTCATCGAGCGCTACCCGGCCGCGGAAGCCAATTTTCGCGAGCAGGTGACGCACCACATCGCCATTCTGGAGAACTACACCGGCAAAAAATTCGGCAACGCCCGCAATCCCCTCCTGCTGTCGGTACGCAGCGGCGCATCTATCTCCCAGCCGGGAATGATGGATACCTTTCTGGACGTGGGCATGAATGAGGCCATTGCCGCTGGTCTGGGAAAGCAGACGGATAACGCCTGGTTCGCCTGGGACAACTATCGCCGGTTCCTGCAATGCTGGGGGATGTCTTTCGACCTGGAGCGCAACGATTTCGACGCCATCATGAGTGACTTCAAAAAACGCTACGGCAGTTCCCTGAAACGCGGGTTCACCGGTGCGCAGATGAAACAGGTCGCTTTGGCTTATAAGGAAATGGTCCGTTCCGCCGGCATCGAAGTGCCGGAAGACCCGTTTGAACAGCTGGTATTGACGATCATGCGCGTATTGGAATCCTGGGAGTCCGCCAAAGCCAAGACTTACCGTAAAATCATGGGGATTTCCGATGACTGGGGTACAGCCGTCACGATCCAGCAGATGGTGTTCGGCAATGTCTCCCGGAAGTCCGGATCCGGCGTGATTTTTACCCATAACCCCCACTGGTCCGGTGATACGTTGCGGTTGTGGGGCGATTTCAGCATTGAAAACCAGGGCGAAGATGTGGTCTCCGGCCTGGTGACCACTTTGCCGATCTCCATCATTCAGCAGGAGACGGAAATGCGGGATACGGATATTACGCTGGAAACCCATTTCCCCGAAATTTTTGCGGCCCTTGAAGACTTGGCCCAGGATCTGGTTTTCAAGCGGGGCTGGAGTCCCCAGGAATTAGAGTTTACCTTCGAAGGCGATGCCCGGGAGGATCTCTATATCCTGCAGAGCCGGGATATGGCCATTCGGGAACGCAAGAAATTCACAACTTTCGATCACCACGACCTCGGTGACAGGCCGCCGATTGGTCACGGGATCGGTGTCAGCGGCGGTGCCATGAGCGGGCGTCTGGTGTTTACGCTGGACGAAATCGATTACTGGCGTAAATTGGAACCGCAGACGTCCCTGGTGTTGGTCCGGGCGGATACGGTGCCCGATGACATCCGCGAAATTCATGCCGCCGATGGTCTCCTGACGTCGCGCGGCGGACTGACTTCCCATGCGGCGGTGGTCGCGCATCGCCTCGGGCGAACCGGGGTTGTCGGCTGCGGCGAACTGCTCTGCGACGAAAAGAAGAAAACCTGCCGGATCAACGATATCGTCATCAGCTCGGGCGACTACATCAGTATCAATGGCCAGGAGGGCGCTGTCTATCAGGGGTTGATTAAAGTCGAAGAGGCCTGATGGCCTGGTGGTCTATCCAGGTTTTAGGGTTCGAATATCCTATGAATCACCGGACGGAACGGCTTCCGGCCACGACGAATGCGGGGAGGAAATATGGAACAGCCAGTGGATGCGGGAAGAGGGGGAAAACTTGGCGTCAACGGCTTCGGGCGAATCGGCAAGCTGACGGTGTGGCACCATGTGGCCCGCAAATTTTTCAGCGAGATTGTCGTCAACATCGGCCGTGAAGCCGGCACGTCCATGGCCGACCTGGCGCATTATGTCGAACGGGATTCCTCATATGGCCGCCTGGGCCAGTTTCTTTACGGGCATCAGGCCGCTTCGGTGATCAGCGAGATCGACGAGGACAGCAGCAGCCTGACGATTGACGGCATCAAGGTTCACTTTCTCAAGACCGACCGTAATCCGGCCGATCTCGGATGGCGGGGCCATGATGTCAAACTGGTGGTGGAAACGACAGGCCGTTTCCTCGATCCGACCCTGCCGTCCAGCCATCCCGGGGGCGCGGTACGCGGCCACCTGGATGCCGGCGCTGAAATTGTGGTGGTGTCGGCGCCCTTCAAAATCAAAGACAAGGGACAACCCATGCCGGAAGATGCCGTCACTACGGTGATGGGTATCAATGCCAACGATTTCGATCCCCGCCGGCACCGACTGGTGTCCAACGCTTCCTGTACCACAACGTGCCTGGCGCACATGGTCAAACCGCTGCTGATCCACTTTGGCCCCAAGCGGATCCTGTCCGCATCCATGTCCACCGTCCATGCGGCCACGGGTTCCCAGGCCGTGCTGGATCGTCTGCCGAAAGCCGGCGTCGGCGATTTGCGCAAGAACCGCAGCATCATGAACAACATCATTCTCACCACCACAGGCGCGGCCAATGCCCTGCGACTGGTGATTCCCGAAATAGAAGAAATCGGTTTTATCGCCGAATCGGTCAGGGTGCCCACCGCGACAGGATCGCTGATCATTCTGGTGCTTGATCTTCAGGAGGAAATGGGTGCCGATCCCATTCGACGGGATACCATCAACATGATTTACCGCCAGGCGGCCGAAATGGACCCCAACCGATATTTTCATTTTTCCGAAAAACAAAATGTTTCGGGAGATATCGTGGGCTACCCGCGTGCCGCGACCATTATCGAGGGGCATGAAACCCATACCCGGACGGCTGAAGTGACATTTGATCTGAAAAGCATCCCCGGGTTGCCGGACAGCGTCCTGGATGCCGTCAAACATCACGTCTACCGGATTCCCATCACCCAGGCGGTGATCTACGGCTGGTATGACAATGAAATGGGGAGCTACGTGAACATGCTGGGAGACCGCACCGTGACGGTGGCCGAGCACAT
>JAERRP010000645.1 GCA_016735415.1 Desulfobacterales bacterium
AGTGCCAAGCCAAGAAGATTTTAGGTCGGATTGGGAATCGAACTTTTATAAGTTTTAATCGCTCTTTATAGATGTTCTATGCATCTATCCGGAACGGTTGCCATTTTGTCCATATTGTATGCGACTGAGAGAAAATATCGCAAACTTCATTGGCAGTTTTGAAAACGCGCCTGTCCCATCAAGATTCATGTATAACCCTAAAATTACATAAAGTTAGATGTCATTCAGGGTGGCTATATGGTCATTGTCTCCTTTGTGATTGCTGCAAGGGGTGTACCAACTGGAAGGTGGTTCTTTTGAAGCCCGGGGAGATTTCGGCAAGACAAATTAACACTGGTGGTAATTTGGCATAGCGGTCCGCAGCACTAAAAAAGGGTCAGCCAAATTGCCTGACCCCTTGATTTTATTATGGTGCCGAAGGGGAGACTCGAACTCCCATGTCCATACAGACACTAGACCCTGAACCTAGCGCGTCTACCAGTTCCGCCACTTCGGCACGCTGGACCGCGTGCATTAAAAACATTGATTAATTACGCGAGATGGTCTATTTAGACCGGCTTAACTTGCATGTCAAGCAATTATTGTGAGCCGGCACCGAGCGGCACTGAAAAAAATGATTATCATCGAACGTACTGAGGATATTGAGAAACCGTTTCACAAGGCGGTGGTCACCATCGGCAATTTCGACGGTGTTCATATCGGCCACCAGAGCCTTTTTCACCAGGTGGTTCAGAAGGCGGAAGCCATCGGGGGGACATCGATCGCCATTACCTTCGAACCGCATCCCCTGCGGGTTCTGACCAAAAACCAGCATCCCCCGCTCATCACGCTTTACGAACAGAAAAAAGAACTGATTGCCACCACCGACCTGGACGTGCTCATCGGCCTGCCCTTCAGCCCCGCATTTGCCGCCATATCCGCCCGCTCCTTCGTTGAGGATCTGCTGGTCAACCGCATCGGCATGCGGGCGATCATCGTAGGCCGGGACTATTCCTTCGGCCAGAATCGTGAAGGCGACATCACCCTCCTGCGGACCCTCGGCCAGGAACTGAATTTCGAGGTCGTGCTGGCGGACTGGATCACGGCTGCGCACGGTGAGAAAGAGCGGATCAGCAGCACCCGCATTCGTGAACTGGTGATGGCGGGCCGGCTGGAAGATGCCCGCCAACTGCTGGGACGAAATTACCAAATAAGAGGCACCGTGATTGCCGGCCGCAACCGCGGGGGCAAGCTGCTGGGATTTCCAACCGCCAATATTAGGCTTTACGACGAATTATGCCCCCAAACCGGCATTTATGCCGTCACCATCGATCTGGACGGCCAGGTTCTGCAGGGTGTGGCCAACATCGGCTACAGCCCGACCTTTGACGATCATGTTTTTACAGTTGAAGTCCACATTCTGGACTTTAACACCGATATCTACGGCCTTAAAATCAAGGTCAATTTCCTGAAGCGCATCCGGGAAGAAATCAAATTCAACAGTTTCGAAGAACTCTCGGCCCAAATTCGAAAAGATATCGAGGTCGCCCGGGACCTGTTCAAGGCCTGAAAACCGGACCGTTCCTCTGGAATAACACCCCGGGTGCTTATGGCCCTCCAAAAACGGAATCACATGCATATCCGAACCATTTTCCTATTGGCGCTCGGGGCTTTGATCTCAGTCGTGGGGTTTTATCTGGCCTTTCGCAACGTGCCGCTTGACGGCCTGGCGGCTTATTCCCGGGAAGTCAATTACCGCTGGTCGCTGCCCGCCCTTATCGTCCTGGCCGTCACCTATGCCGTGCGATCGTTGCGCTGGCAGCTCCTGCTACGGCCGATTGGTCGTATCCCTCTGTCCGCGGCCTACCATTCCATCATCATCAGTTTCATGATCAACTGCATTCTGCCGGGTCGCGTGGGAGAGATGGCCCGGCCGCTGATCCTCAAAAAAACGGAAGGCCTTCCCTTTACCTCCACGCTGGCCACGCTGGCCGCCGAGCGTCTCCTGGATCTGGCGACGCTTCTGGCCCTGATGCTTCTGGCCCTGCCGGGCATTTCCTTTACCACGGCCAGTCCGATTGCCTTCGGGGGCTATGAATTGAGCCCCGCCCTTCTGATGCGGCTGGCCCGAACCTCGATCATCGGGGCATTACTGCTCATGCTGGGGCTTTTTTTTATCGGTCATAACGGGGTGCGACAGCGGCTGTTTTTCCTTATCCGCCGTATAACGGCTTACGCCCGCATTCTGGGCCCGCGCTGGCAAACGCGCATAACCCATGCCACGGAAACATTTATCATCACATTTTTGCAGCGTTTTGCCGATGGTCTGCAGTATCTCAGCAAACCGGGCCATCTGCTCGTCATGATCGCGCTCAGCATGTCCACCTGGGTGCTTAACGCCTTGTCGTTCTACCTGGTCGCACGCGGCTGCCCGGGAATCGGTTTAAGCTTCGCCGACATTCTCGTCATGATGGTCATCATCTGCCTGTTTATTGCCCTGCCGTCGGTACCGGGCTACTGGGGATTATGGGAGGCGGCCGGCGTGTTTGCGCTCGCCGGTCTCGGCATTGCCAGAGAACCGGCGGCCGGTTTTACGCTTTTCAACCATGCCCTTCAAATCCTGCCCGTGATTCCCGCCGGCTAGATTTCATGTCTGCTTCTGGGATCCGGCTGGGCGGATATGAAGAAAGCAGCCCAATTGCCCGGTAACAGCCGGGAAACAACCTGACTTTGACTTTTGGATGAAATTCACCATATTAGGCTTACTTCCCTATTGATGCTGAAATTGGAGTACCGACCATGGCCATTCGAGAAATACGGACCTATCCGGATAAATTCCTGCGCCAGCCAACCAAGCCGGTGGCCGAGATAAACGATACGGTCCAGACCCTGATCGACGATATGATCGAAACCATGTACGAAGAGCCGGGAGTCGGCCTGGCCGCGATTCAAGTCGGATCGGATCAAAGCGTCATCGTCTACGACGTCACCCGGGCCGAGGGACAACGCCAGGCCCAGGCCCTGATCAACCCGGAAATAGTGACCCGCGAGGGCCGCCAACTTTCGGAAAATGAGGGCTGCCTGAGCGTTCCCGATTTCCGGGCGGATGTAACCCGCGCTGACCGGGTGCGGGTAAAGGGACTGGATCGCATGGGGCAGGCCGTGGATTTCGAGACGGACGGTTTTTTGTCCATCGTATTGCAGCACGAGACCGACCATCTCTGGGGAGTCCTGTGTATCGACAGAATATCT
>JAERRP010000126.1 GCA_016735415.1 Desulfobacterales bacterium
GGGGGCCTTATTGATGTAGAACGGACTGTTTTCACCCAAAGCCCGGGTAGGCGTTGTCACTTTGATGGTGGGCGGCATGACTTTATGATGAAGGGCCAGGGCCGCCTTTATCAATCCGGCGGCGCCGGCCGCGGCTTTGGTATGACCGATCTGGGATTTTACGGAGCCGATGGCGCACCAAGGGGCGCCTGTGCCGTTTTTAAACACTTCGGAGATCGCCTCGATCTCAACCGCGTCTTCTTCTTTTGTTCCGGTGCCATGGGCTTCAAGAAGGTTGATGGTGGACGGGTCGATATCCGCCAATCGGTAGGCCTGCTTAATCGCCTTGATCTGGCCTCGTGCGCTCGGCGCATAGATGGCGTTTCCTTTTCCGTCGCTGGACGTGCCGATGGAACGAATGACGGCATATATGTTGTCTTTGTCCCGTTCGGCATCCTCAAGACGTTTTAACACCACAATGCCGAGGCCCTCTCCCAGGATCGTACCGTCGGCGTCTTTGTCAAAGGGTTTTGCATCGCTGGTGGGGGAAAGCGCCAGCGTCTTACTGAAGCACATGTACATGAAGACATCGTTAAACGTATCAATGCCCCCGCTGACAACCATATCAGCCCTTCCGGTCTGCAATTACATGCTTGCCAGGTGTATGGCACTGAAAGAGCTGGCACATGCGGCATCCACCACACAGTTGGTTCCTCCCAGATCGAGGTAATTTGATATCCGGCCCGCCACAACATTTCCCAGAAGACCGGGAAAGGAATTTTCCTGCCAGGGTACATATTGTTCCGAGATACGGTTGACGATATTATCCGAAAGCGCATCGTCCAGCCCTTCATCTCTCAGGGCTTTTCGCCATTTGGGATGACCCAGGCGGGCGCCGAGGGTGGTTGTCAATTCCAAAGCGCCCGTTACACCGAGTATCACACTGACGCGATCCTTGTCGTAACGCGCGTCATCTCCATACCCTGCGTCAAGAAGCGCCTGTTTGGCCGCAACCATGCCGAGCAGTTGAGAGGTGTCCGTCGCCTCGATGGAATTCGGGGTGATACCGAACTCGATAGGGGAAAAATTGATGGGAGACAAAAAACCGCCCCGCTTTGCACAGGCGTGATCCTGGGAGGAAGGATCAACGGAATAATAGTCGTCGATCCGCCAGTAATTTTCAGGAATTTCCGTTATGGCGTCCACGCCGTTTTTAAGGTTGGCCCAGTAGGCGCCAAGGTTGTTGGCCCGGGGGAAGATACAACCGATCCCAATAACGGCAATCGGTTCACATCCAGGTATCGCACCGTTTCTTTCGTCATTATTTATCGTTTTCACTTCAGGTACTCCAAAACCCGGTCTAATTCCAGGGGCTTTATCTTTTTGAGGTTTTCAGGAAGAGAAATCCCCATATTTTCGATGTAATTGCAGCGTCTTAAAAACGCCGCGCCGTAAAGGATATTCAAGGCAACGGTTGTAACGTTGCGGTTCTCGGGGATTGCCAAAAAGCTGTCTTTGACCCATTCATTAAAGGCGCCCATGGAAGGTCCGCAAAATATCTGATAGTCGATCTTACGCGAAAGATCGCCGTTTCGCGCCCAAAGGGCGGCGCGGCCGAGATATGATCGGAAGATGAGCGCCATCTTGTGTTTCGGATTGTTTTGGGCCCTTTCAATCTCCCCGGGATCACGATTTTTCCAAAACGATTTTGTCTTGTGCCAGGACGCTTCAAAGGAGCATTTCAGCATCGATTTTTCGATTTTTTTTCGTTCAACCGCAGGGATCTCTTCTATGGCGCCATAATTCCGGTACAGCTCATATAGTTTTGCGGCCCTCATGGCAAACATGGTTCCTCTTTTGAGGACCTGGACCTTTACGCCCATTTCAAACATGTCCGCCGCGGGCGCCATGGCCACATCCGCTTGTCGGGTCTCAGCCAGCATGGTCCGTACGTCATCAGAAGTTCCCGATTCAACACAGGCCTGGTTGACCGATCCGGGTACAATGAAGGCCGCTCCCATGGCATAGGCGGCGGCCGCCGACCATGGCGTGGATATCCCGCCGCCAAGGCCGATCCGGGTAGGCTGAGCAAAATTAAATGCCGCCTGTTTTTTGTCGCGCAGGGCCAGTATGGTGGGAAACAGCGTCAGCGCGGGTCGATTATCCGTATGCCCCCCTGAATCGGCCTCGGCAACAATATCCTGGGCCAGAGGGATTCGGGAGCACAACTCAGCCGGTTCGCGACTGAGTTCGCCTAACGACACCAATTCATCTATGAAATGTTTTGGCGGAGGAGAGAGAAATTTTTCCGCCACTTCCTCCCTTGATAATTTGGCAATGATGTGATTCGGAGTGACGACCAGGCCCCCATCGTCGCGTGAGATACCCGAAACCCGGTATCGCACCAGAGGCAGGGTAACATCGAGAAAAGCCGCCGCCTCCACAAGCCGGATATTTCGATCCAGATAAAGCTGAACCGTATCCGCTTCCAACTTCGGCTCGTTGGGGCTGTGTATCAGATTAAATCCGAAAGGTTTATCCGGGCATTTTTGGGTTAACGTGTCTATGGCCTTTTCAATTTCCCCGAGATCAAGACCCCCTGATCCAAAAATGCCCAGCAACCCGCCCTCGGCAACCGCTTCCACCATTCTCACGGAAGCGATGCCGTTGGCCATGGCCCCGGTATAATAAGCATAGTCTATTCCGTGATCATCGCAGAAGGATCGGTCTCCAAGGTTAGCAGCAGGCAAAGCCGCCAAACTACCGATAATGGGAATGGTGGAATCCGAACTCAACATCGCTTCCGGCATGCCCCCGTTTATGACGACGAGCCCCAGGCGGTTGTTCTTAAAAACAATATGAACGGGACAGTTCAGTTTCTTGATGGCTTCCCAGCTCTCCGATTTATGGTAAGGGAGGACATTCGCTCCTTTATGAAGCCAGCCGATGGCCGGGCCGGGCAAAAATTCACTGTCGACAAAAGACTGACTCGCTTCAATGGCTTTAAGGGAAACCTTCATACGGCTCAACCAGCTTTCAGCTTCCTGTTTTGAAGTGGTTCGCAGACTCTTCTTAAAAACAACTTTTCCGTCGATTTTCTTGTATCCATACCAGTTCCGGTTGTTCCGATAAAGCATCGGCTGGCTGATAAAATATGTGGGTCTTTGCATGTTGAACCTTGGAAATATTTTAACCGTTCACGGTTACAAACAGGTCGTCGGGAAACCGGGTACCTACGCTGACCCGGATAGGTACCAAAGTAGGGACCCAAACGCAATGTACACTTTTTTTGCCGATATGCAAGGTGAATCTGAAGCCGCCGACAAAATTCCAATGGCGTCCGGTCCGCGTCTTTGGTGTTGCCACAGACGAAGGATGAATCCTACTCATGGTCAAAAGGCCATCCTGAGGAGTGTTT
>JAERRP010000414.1 GCA_016735415.1 Desulfobacterales bacterium
ACATCAAAATACCTATGTGTTCTAATAAATGTATTGCCGAGGGCGAAATCATAACCCTCGATCGGCTGGCGCGGATCGTGGACGGTTTTGCCGAAGACCCGATCCAGGCCACCATCAACGGGGTGCCTTCGGTGACCCTGGTCGTTTACAAGACCAGGGAAGAGGACGCCCTGGTAATCTCCAGGGCGGTGACAGGCTATGTGGCGCGCAAGGGGCAGCAGATCCCGCCGGGCGCCACGCTTAAGATTCTGTACGACAATACCGATATGTTGCGCGCGCGCATCAACCTGCTGCTGAAAAACGGTACGATCGGGTTGATGATCGTGTTTCTTCTGCTATGGATGTTTTTGAACGTCCGGCTCAGTTTCTGGGGCGGTATGGGGATACCCGTATCGATTGCCGGGGCCCTGGCCATCATGTGGTCCATCGGGGGCACCATCAATATGGTGTCGCTTTTCGGCTTCATTATGGTGCTGGGCATTGTGGTGGATGACGCCATCATCGTCGGCGAGGCCATCTATTTTCATCGCAAAGCCGGCAAACCGCCGCTGCAGGCCGCGGTGGACGGGGTCTGCGAGATAGGGCTGCCGGTGGTCGCCGCCGTGGTAACGACGATTGTGGCATTTTTGCCCCTGGCGTATGTGGGTGGGATCATGGGGAAATTTATTGCGATCCTGCCCAAGGTCGTGATCGCCTGTCTGGGGGTCTCCCTGGTGGAGTGCCTGTTTCTGTTGCCGGCGCACCTCAGCCATCTGCCCGATCCCAATCGCCCGCCCACCCAGTCGGACCGGCTTTTCAGGCGCCTGGAAGTGGTTCAGCGGACCACCAGCCGGGGCATGGATTGGTTTATCGAACGGATCTACACCCCCTTTCTGCGGATGGCGATCAACTGGCGCTACGTGTCCCTGTGCTCCGCCGTCAGCGTGCTGCTGGTCGCGGTGGGCCTTCTCATGGGGGGGATTCTCAAATTCGAGGTATTTCCCGAGATGGACGGTTTCGTGATGACTGCCACGGTGGAATATCCCAACGGTACCCCGCCCGAAATCACACGCCGCGCCGTGCGTCAGGTGGAGGCCGCCCTGCTCGAACTCGAAAAACAATATCCCACCCGAACCGGCGCATCACTGGTGAAGCATCGCCTGACCCTGGTGGGACAAACCCTGGAGAACTGGCCCAAAAGCGGGCCCCATTTCGGCGCCGTGCAGGCGATTTTGCTGAACTCGGATGATCGTGGCACGCACTCCCGGGATCTCATGGTGGCCTGGGAAAAGGCCGTCGGTGTCATTCCCGGTATCAAAGCCCTGACGTTTGCCGGCATGGAGACCGGTCCTCCCGGAGCGCCCATCGAGATATGGATTCAGGGTCGCGCGATGTCCGAAATCCTGGCGGCCTCCGAAGAACTCATGGAACAACTGCGAAAATTCGAGGGGGTTTATCAGATTCGCTCCGATTTCTCGCCCGGCAAAAACGAGATGCGACTGCAACTCAAGCCGGAAGCCCGGACCCTGGGCCTTACCGTGGACGATCTGGCCCGCCAGGTTTATGCGGGGTTTTACGGTGAGGAAGCCTTGCGGCTGCAACGCGGGCGGGACGACATCCGTGTCAAGGTGCGTTACACGGCGGATGAGCGGCGAAGGATATCCGACATCGATAATATTCGTATCCGCACGCGCAAGGGACGGGAGGTGCCGCTGCTCTCGGTGGCGGATGTGCAGTTCACACCGGGCTACTCCACCATCATCCGGACGGACGGCATGCGCCGGGTGTCCGTCAGCGCCGACGTGGACACCAACAAGGCCAACGCCAATGAGATCTTCAACGAACTGGCGGCCAGTTTCTTCCCGCCCCTGGAGCGCAAATACCCCGGTCTGGTGGTGGCCCAGAAAGGGGAAAAGAAAAAAATGGGGGAATCCTTTGCCAGTCTCAGGGTGGGATTTCCCCTGGCGGTGCTGGGGATTTTCGTCATCGTCGCCACCATGTTCCGCTCCTACGTCCAGCCTTTCGTGATTCTGTTCACCGTGCCCTTCGGCATTATCGGCGCGGTTGTCGGACACTTCCTCCTGGGTTACGATCTTTCCCTGATGAGTATTTTCGGCATGGTCGCCCTCACGGGCGTGGTGGTCAACGATGCCATCGTCCTGATCGAACGGATCAATGTAAACCTGGCACTCAAAATGCCCTTTTTCGAGGCCATCATCCAAGGGGGCCGACGCCGTTTCCGGGCCATCATTCTGACATCCTTCAGTACCGTCGGTGGTCTGGCGCCCATGATCCTCGAAACCTATCTGCAGGCCAAGATCATGATTCCCATGGCGCTGGCGCTGGCCGCCGGGGTCGCCTTTGCCACCGTGCTGACGCTGGTGCTGATACCCAGCCTGCTGGTGATCTTGAACGACCTGCGCCGGTTGGTGTATAAACTTTGCCATCATCGGTGGCCCACCCGGGAGCAGGTGGAACCCGCCACCGAACGCAAGCTGCACGATGAAAACGACAGGGACTCCGCCGGCATGAAAGAAGCGGCCGTGTTGACACCTTTAAATTGAGTGAACACCTCGAATTTGGAATGGAGAACATGCGCCTTTTGAGGGATATCCGGAACATAACGATGACAGGGCTGCTGCTGCTCGGCTTGACGGTCAATGCGGCCGCGGCCGGGAATGGGGAGATGAACGGCCTCCCCGCGGGTATCGACTGGGATGCCATTGAAATCTTGGATCTGGAGACGGCCCAGCGCATCGGGTTGATGCAAAACCCTAATCTGATGGCGGCCTCGGAAAGGGTCAATCAGGCCCGGGAACGGGTGCGTCAGGCGCAGGCCGCCTATTGGCCGACATTGGGGGCCGAGGCCTCCGGCCGGCGGGTGGAGATCTCCAACAATGCCAGTAAAGGGAACCGCCCGCAGGCCTTGTTTTTCGATCCGAACGCCCGGGATGATTCCACCAATGTCTACCGGGCCGGGATGGTCTCCACCTGGACGGTTTTCGACGGTTTTCGCCGCCATTACGATAATGCCCTGGCGCGCTACGGTGAAGAAGAGAACCGGGCTTCGCTGCTGGAAGCCCGGCGCCTGCTGCTTTCATCCATTGCCGACAATTATTATGTCGCCCAGCTGGCCGTGGAAAACATCCATATCGCCGATGCCGACGAGGAATTCAATACCCGTCAGCTCGAAGAGGCCCAGGCCCGCATGCGGGTGGGAACCGGCTCATTGAGCGATGTGCTTAACTTCGAGGTCCAGGTCAATGCCGCCCGCTCGGCCCGCAACAGCTTCGATCGGAACTATCGCCTGGCCATGATCGGTCTGGCGGCCCTGATGGGTATTCCGGATGCCGGTTTGCCGGATTCCTTGCAACTATCCCCGCTTCAGTCCGAAACCGCCAAGGCCCTGGCGGTTCCCCCCGACACGGAAAATATCGTCTATGCCCTCGATCACCGCACCGATATTCAGCGCGACATGTCGGTCGTCAACCAGGCGGAAGCCGGTGTCGGCATTGCCCGGTCGGTTTTCTGGCCGGCGATCGAATTCCAGGCGTCCGTGGATGGCGAAAAGACCAATTCGGTGGATTACGAGCAAGATGATTTCGGCAGTACGGTGGGGTTGTTCCTGAGCTATCCGCTTTTTACCGGCGGTGAGCGTCGTGCCCGACTGGCCGAGGCCAAGTACCGCCAGATCGAAGCCGAAGACAATCTTAACGGCACCCGGATTTCGGTGGCTTCCGAGGTGCGCGAAGCCATTGCCAACGTGATTACGGCCCAGCGTGAACTCCTCCTGCAGCAAAGCAATGCCACCCTGGTAAAACGCAACCGGGACCTGGTGGAAAAGGAATATAACGCCGGCCAGGCTTCCCTGGTGCGGCTCAACGAGGCGCAGCGTGATCTGAATCAGGCCACGAGCCGGCTGGCCCTGGCCCGGGGGGGACTTCGCCAGACCTGGAAGAATCTGAACGTGGCGACGGGGAGGATACTGCTGCCGTTCGAAGCTCCCTGACCGGTGACCATCCGGAAGGGGCATCTTTCGGCCCCGGGCGGCGTTCTCGCTCTTTGCCGCTCCTCGACGTAGCCGGCTACGCCTGCTATCGCAGGACGGCTTCGCCATCGGGCGTCAAATCACTGCGGCCTTGCCCGGAACCGAAACCTACCCCAGTTAAAAAAGATCCAGGCCGGCTGATAGCCGGGGTGGTTACCCGTGGCGGCGGATGACGCCGGCGAGCAGGGCCACGGCCCGGTCCAGTGTGGGACCGTCGGCCATCGTGAAATTGCGGCGCATGGTCTGGCGGCCCTGATCCTGATCGACGAAGAAAAACTGGCCCGGCACATAGGCCACGCCGCTTTGAACCGCTTCCTCGTATAGCGCCCCCATATCCATCGTTTCAGGCCCTTCGACCCACACAAACATGCCGCCCTGGGGACGGGACCAGCGAAAGCCGCCCGAGAAATGCCGGGCCAGGGCTTTCAGGATCGCCTGTTTTCGGCGTTTGTAAATCTCAATGATGCGGGGCAGATGT
>JAERRP010000202.1 GCA_016735415.1 Desulfobacterales bacterium
ATATTCGTCACCGGAGGAGTTCTTTCTTCTGTCGGAAAGGGCCTGGCCTCCGCTGCCATGGGCGCCCTTCTGGAAAGCCGCGGCCTGACGGTGACCCTTCAGAAACTGGATCCCTACATCAATGTCGATCCCGGCACCATGAATCCGTTCCAGCACGGGGAGGTCTATGTGACGGATGACGGATCGGAAACCGATCTCGATCTGGGCCATTACGAGCGTTTTACCCACGCCGAACTGGGGCAGGACAACAACTTTACCACCGGCAAGATCTACCATTCCGTCATTACCAAGGAGCGTCGGGGCGATTATCTCGGGGGCACCGTCCAGGTGATCCCGCATATTACCGATGAAATCAAACATTCGGTGCGCCTGGCCGCTAAAAATGTGGACATCGTCATCGTCGAAATCGGGGGGACGATCGGGGACATCGAAAGCCTGCCCTTTCTGGAAGCCATTCGCCAGTTCCGGATCGACGCCGGCAAGGAAAACACCCTCTACATTCACGTCACCCTGGTGCCTTACATCCGCACGGCCGGGGAAGTAAAAACCAAACCGACCCAGCACAGCGTCAAGGAGTTGCGCAGCATCGGTATCCAGCCCGATATCCTGCTTTGCCGGACCGCCAGCATATTGACCAGGGACATCAAGAAGAAGATCGCGCTTTTCACGAATGTCGAAGAAGATGCCGTGATCACCGCCAAGGATGTGAACTGCATCTACGAGGTGCCGCTCAACTTTCACAGTGAGGGGCTTGACGACAAGATTATCGAGAAGCTCAATATCTGGACCCGGGCGCCGCGTCTGGAAAACTGGGAAGAACTTGTGCGGAAGCTGAAACAGCCCAGGCCGGCGGTTAAAATTGCGATTGTCGGTAAATACGTCGACCTGACGGAGTCGTATAAAAGCCTGAATGAAGCCCTCTATCACGGCGGCATCCCCAACGACTGCGAGGTTCAACTGCTTTACGTCGATTCGGAATCCATCAATACGGCCACCTGCAGTCAGGCCCTGCTGGAGGCCGACGGTATCCTGGTGCCGGGCGGTTTCGGCTCAAGGGGGGTTGAGGGCAAGATCTGTACGGCCCGTTTTGCCCGCGAAAACAAAGTTCCGTATTTCGGGATCTGCCTGGGCATGCAGGTGGCCGTGGTGGAGTTTGCCCGCCGTGTGGCCGGCCTGGAGGGGGCCAATAGTTCGGAATTCGATTTGACCACCGCTCATCCGGTCATCTATCTGATGACCGAGTGGTACAACGACCAGACCGGCCAGGTGGAAAAGCGCGATGAAACCTCGGACAAAGGGGCGACCATGCGCCTGGGGGCCTACCCCTGCCGGCTGATCCCGGGTACCGTTGCGCACCGCGCTTACCAGCAGGAGAATATTTCCGAACGCCACCGGCACCGCTACGAATTCAACAACGCCTTCCGCAATCAGTTGGAGGCCAGCGGGCTGGTGATCAGCGGCACCTCGCCGGACGGCGAACTGGTCGAGGTCGTGGAACTTAAGAACCACCCCTGGTTTCTGGGCTGCCAGTTTCATCCGGAATTCAAATCGCGCCCGATGAACCCGCATCCGCTTTTCGTGGATTTTATCCGGGCGGCGTACGACTACGCCCAACAGCGCCCTTCGTCCGCCGAGGATCCCACGGAATAAGCGGCCTGACGTTTTTCAACACCCTTATAAATTCTCTTACCAGACCTGACAGACAACCATCCGTTCGCCTGAGGCTTGCGCAATATTTGAAATCGAGGCGCAAGGTTAACAGACGTTAGACGACCAATGGCAGGATTGGATGAAAATTGCTTGGGGACGCTCATTCGGAAGGAGGTTTTTATGAAATCCCTTAAAACGATCGCCTGGGCGACGTTGATCATAGCCCTGCTTGGCCTCGGCTTTTCATTAGAGGGTAGCGCCGGGGTCGTCCGGAAAGGCGATAACATCTTTCTCGTGGATCGCACAGGTGAACAATGGGACATCACCCAGGCCGTATCCATTGGGTTCAACCCCTCCGGGTTTCAATTCGGAATCGGACGGGATGCCATCCGGCCGCTGGATGCGTCCAGTCTCGAGAACAGCTCGAAGGGTCTCGATGCCAACGCCCGTGTGATCGGTGTCGAAAACGGGTCCGAGGCCCACGCTTATGTCATCCGCAAACTGACGCGCCATGAAATCGCCAACACCCGGCTGGGTGCGGTTCCCATTGCGGCCGCCTACTGACCGCTGGTGGATCTGGCCGCTGTGTACAGCCGGCAAATCGATGACAGGACGCTCACATTGGCGCCTTCGGGATGGACCTATAAAAGCACCTTCGTTCTTTACGACAAGGAAAGCGGAACGCTCTGGTATCCTTATGAAAAGGGGCTGATGGGAATTCAGGGCTATTTTTTCAAGAGATGGTTGCCGGAAATTGATTCGGCCGACACGCGCTGGGAAGCGTGGGAGAAACAGCACCCGCAAACCGAAGTGCTTCGATGACTTTGGCGGCACGGAGCTGTCAGCCGTCCGGCGCCACCAGATCGCATTCAGGCCAGCCTTCCTGCCCGCCGGCGGATTTGTTTTCATTTCCCGGCCCGGGATTTCCGCAGCACAAGCGTGTAGGCTATGAGGTTGATCACCAGCACCACGACCCCCAGGCCGATCTGGAATCCGCGGGTCAGGTTGTGGGGGTAAATGACGGGTATGAGGTAGTATTCGATGAAGCCACCGGCGTAGCCTTCCTGGCCGGCACAGCGCCGCAGGTATACTTCCAGAGGGGTGAGAGGGCAGATCCAGCCGGCCAGTTCAATGGCCATGGCCCAGAAGGCGCAGGGCAGATGCACCCAAATCAGGAATCGCCAGCGCAGGGCCGCAAAAGCGCCGGCAACGGCGAAAACGATAAAGACGAGATGAATGACCAGGACCGCGTCGGCCAGGATGCGGCAGGTCATGACCGGCCGGCCCCGAAGGGGGCGCTCGATCTGATAGAAAGTGGCATCGGGGTTGCTGTTTTGTAAACGCTGCGGCCGTCCATCACCGGTTCCAGACAATAACACGGCGGTCCATGTCCAGAGTGTAGTCGAAATTCCTCAAAATATTCATGCCAAGCAGCCCCTGGTGGCCCTGGCCGGGGCTTTCATCACGGATAATGGCCACCTGTACACCCCTGATCCGGTACGGTCCCACCAGGATGTAATCCACTTTGGCCATGCGTACGGGAATGCGGCTGCCGCCGACCACGGTGGCCTCCCGGTTCTCCGTACCCGTCAGCATGATCTGACGGGCGGCTTTGCGGTGCAGGATGGTGAAACTGGCGCCCGTGTCGAGCAGCAGATGCGTCTTCACCTGCCGGCCGCGATAGCCGATCGTGACCGGTACCAGCACCTGGTGGCCATTGATGATTACCGGGGTTTCCAGGGCGCTGTGGTCGGATGGCGAGATGCCGTTCAAGGCCCCGCGGTCGGGCGTGGCCGCCGGCGCTTCTTCCCGCCGGCGGGCTTCATTCAAACGACGCCGCTTTTCTGAATCGGAGAGTTGATCCTTTTCTTCCTGGTAAACCCGCAGGGTGCCCAGTTGGGATTCCGGAATATGGCTTGGGTCTTCGACGAAATGGACCTGCCCCTTCGCGTCGGTGTAGCGATAGAACTCGGCTGCCGCCGGCAGGGCCAGAAACAGGGCCACAACGGAAACCCACACCCAGCGCAGACCTGGCCGTCGAGAAGACCATCGGGATTCAGGCCGCTGTCTAATTGGCCGCATCGGGAAACCTTTCCTTCGCATCCCGTCCCGGGGCCGCCCCTTCGCCCGTGGCCCCGGCAGCAATCGAATTGGCATAATAACGCATAATGTCTTCCACGGCGGTGTTCATGCGATAGCGGCCTTCTTCTTCCTCGATAAAATAGCGTGTGCGCATAAGGCTGAGGGCGCCGGCCACATACTGCGGCAGCCGGTTTCTTCCAGGCTGGTAGATTTTAAAGCCGCGTTCGGCGATGGTGTCCAGCAGTTCGCCGGTCTTGTGCTCGATTTCAGCCGCCGACATCCAGTCCTGCGGATGGGCGCAAAAAACGGCCGCTAACAGCGGCACCGGCAGGACTGCCACTTCCCTACGGATACCTTCCATCAGATTCCCGGCGAGCTGCTCCACGGCTGCAAAGCGCTCGGGACGCGGCATACGGCGAAAATTGCAGTCATGCGCCCGGCAATAGGCTTTGACGGAAACGGGCGTACCGAAATTAACACAGGCATAGCCGAAACGCTGCCAGCGGCTGACCCCCATCAACCAGAAACTTTTGAGGATGAAACCGATTGTGGTGCGAAAGACAAACCAGGTGCTGCGCCCGCCCGCTTCGGGGTCGAGGGCGTAGAGCAGGCTGCGGTCTTCGATCACCCGGTCGTAGTTGATGCCCACCGGAATGAAAATGACATCGCGGTCCTGGGCCGGGTCGAAGTCGCGCAGCATGTAGTCCAGGAACCCCAGCTTGGGTTTCCTGAGCCGACCGTCGCGACTGAGGCCACCTTCCAGGAACACGGCCTGGCAGACCCCTTCATGGGTCGCCATGCTGATGTAGCGTTTCAATACGCAGCGATAGAGCGCGTTGCCCGAATTACGCCGCACAAAAAAAGCCCCCATGGACCGAATCAGGGTCTGCAGGGGCCAGATCCGGGCCCACTCCCCCACCGCATAGGAAAGCGTGGTGCGCTCGGCCGCCAGAAAAGCCACCAGGATGTAGTCCATATTGCTGCGGTGATTCATGACAAACACCACCGTGGCATCTTCCGGGATGACCGCGAACTCTTCGTTGTCCGCCAGACCGATCCGCACGTGGTAGAGCAGCCGCGCCACCCGTTTGGCAATCCAGTAGCCGATGCGGAAATACAGATAGGCGTTGAAGGCCGGCACGATCTCACGGGCGTATTTGAGAACCTGGGCCTGGACCAGTTCGAGGGGTTCGTTGTTCTCGCGGGACATCTTCTGGGCGACTTCGAGAACCTGGGGGGCATAGGCCAGGCGGTCGATCAGCACCTGTCGTTTGGTCAACTGGAAGGGACGGATTTCGATATTCAGCCGCTGGCCGATTTCATCCACCACCCGGTTGATGCGCCGGCGCCAGAACCAGCGCACACTGGGGATGAAAAGGCGATCGAGCAGGGCCAGCCCGGCCAGCGCCAGTATCAGGATAAACAGCCACCACGGCAAAAAGATCTCGGAACCCATGAAACGCAGTATCCCTTCTGTGCAAGGGCGCACTATTTCTTAACCGGCCGCTAACCGGAAGCGTCGTGCGGTCGGGGCTGGCGGCGTTGAATGGCTTTGACGACAACGGGGCGAACGGATTCCGCCGATACGATTCCGCGGAAACGGATATGGTCGAGTTCCGGGAACGCTTCCCCATTATACAGCACAACCAGGCCGTCCGCCAGAGGCGGGCTCAGTTGCGGCTGCATCAGGGTAGCGGCCAGCAGGTAGTAAGTGGTCTGACCGCCGGCGGAGCCCTGGAAAAAATCGCGCCAGGCTGCCTGCCCGGGATCGTGCAGGTTGACGGCCACCACGTGCAAGGGACGATGGGGTAAAGCGATTGTGTAAACGCCTATCACTTCGATGCGGATGCCCGCCGCCGCCGGTTCCTGGCCGTCGCCAAAGTAGGAACGGTTCAATTGATCGGCCAGCCGCTGGAGGGTCTCCTTGCGCGCTGTGTCCGCTTCGGCAGGAAAAAGGTGACCCGGCGCCAGATAGTGGTTGGCATCCGGGGTGAAGGTCAACAGTTCAGCCGGCCCGAGGGGCCTGTCGGGAGAAGCCGGCGGCGGCGCGGGAGAATTCGGGCAGCCGCACAAGCCCAGGCCAACGGTCAGCAACAGGAGAAATCGGACCGGTTTCAGGCCTGGCATGAGGGCCGCCCGCTGATCCTGTCGGCGTCATTACGGTTGATCGTATGATCAGTTCCGGAATTCCAGGAAAAGCTTTTCGTTGTTGCCGTCAATTTCGGGCTCATTGTTCTTCCAGTCGTAAATCCGGCAGGCATTGCTCTGGTCGGACGGGATGGAGCAGCCGATAAAGGGCATGAGGGGATCACCGGCCGTGGATTTGAGATTCAGCATCAGGGCCTGGGTACGCGGAAAACGGTCGAGCTCGAGGAGCTGGATGAAAAAAATGCTGGTATGCCCCTCGAAGAAATCGCCCTTTTCGCGCAGTTCTTCAATACGCACCTTGAATTTGCGAAAAGCCACATCACCGTTCTGGGATTCGATAATCAGGTCGAATTCGCCGTGCCGGCGATCACTTTCTTCAATTTCCTGCTGGTTGGTCAGATAGTAGAACTTACCGATAAAAATCATCTCCGATCTCCTTCAGCTCGATTAGGCCGGCAGGCAATGGCGCCATGGGTCCGAGTGCTCCCGAAGGGCCTCACGTTTGACAGCAACCCGATTCATGCCGGCGGCGGCTATTTCTTTTACCCCAACCGCCTCTGAACATCAACCGGTGTCCACCGGAAATGGCATCTTCAAAGTCGCGAGACGATTCGTCTGTTGCAGTCCCACCGCGGATCGCGTATGGTGGCGCCGATATAAAAACACGGATAACCGTCATCTGAAGTGAAAATGATCAAGCCCTCCATGCTTATAACCGTTCTGGCCATTTTGCTGGTCGTCGGCTGTGCATCGGACCCTGTCCATTACGCCGAGTTCGGCGCCGTGGACCGCGATGAGAGCGACATTGTCGAATGGTATGAATTCAAAGCATTTTACCCCCAGGCCAGCCCCAAATCCTTCATGGAAGCCGACCAAAACAAGGACGGCGAAATATCCGCGGATGAATGGCACGATTATATCGAACGCTACAGGCCCTGAAACCGAAAGACCCTAAAAACCCGATAGATGGGGACATTCCCGACAGGCCGGCGGCGGCGGCAGTTTGTCCCGGAAGAGAATTGCAAGACGGTCGACCGGACCGGCGGGTTGAGATACACGCAGGGGGAAACCGTGCCGTCCGCGCCCACAAAGGCCTGTGTCAGGGGATTCTTCGGGCAGACGGCGGTCGGCTGGGGCCTCAGGGACGGCAGCACCAGTTCGACCCGGCGCCAGAGCGTTGCCAGGCGCAGCCCGAACAATTGGCCGGCCAGTATTTTTTCGTAAAGGGCCTCGTCCAGGTCGGCCGCCGCCCAGCGTTCCGGGTAATGGCCGTAAAGGCAGGTATGACAGCGTAGATTGCAGCGGCTGGTGATCTCGATCTGCAGGTGACGACATGCCATCAGCGGTGCATTTTCCCCTTTGTCAGGCCTTTTAGAATTCCTCGATGATCTTCCCCTTCTCGACATATTCCGCGATCGCGGCTTCGGCTTCGCGGCCGCTGTGGATGGTCTGCCGGAGGCTGTGATAAACGGGATCGTCCTCACCCAGGGTTTGGCGGACACCTTCCAGCAGTGCTTCCCCTTGGCGGACATGGGCCGACACTTTTTTGAGGATTTCCTTGCGGCGGCGGTGTTTTTTGCGTTCCTCCTCGATAACCGGCATGAGGCGCAGGATGGAATATTCGACCAGGGCATCACGGGGCGCATCGAATTTTTCACAGGCGCCCTGGAGGAGACTCAGGGTCCGTCGGCTGAGAACGAATGTCTTCTGCACCCGGCTTGCGGGGCGATAGGCCCGCTCCTGGACCTGACGCGCAATCCGCGAAAGGGTCTGGGCATCCTCGATCAGGTGTTCGAACAAAGACTTCTGTTTGATACCCAGGTGAAAGGCCACCACACTGATGGTATCGATCGCCCTGGCGGTCAGGCGAAAGGTGGCGCGCACCGACTGCTTGCCCCGAAGATCCGACGAAGACGGCCGCGGGAGAAAAAGCGCGTCCAACTCTTTCAGCATGTTTTTTTCTTTCATGCCTTTTCCCTCCCCAACGGTTTCAATTGATGCGAACTCTATTACTTGCAATTAATACATTCCTTTTAGTAATGCAACTCTTTTCCACTTCACCCGGCTGTCGGCGGCGATAAAAGGATAGACAAAAACGACCGTGCGCGGCTATGAATATCCGGTATGGATGTGAAGGCTCAGGGAGGGCCGAATGCGGCCTCATCAAAAACAGGACCTACCGATATCCGGAAAGGACAAGATGATGGCAAGGATTGTGAAGTGGATCGGTTTAAGGCTGGCGTTTATCGTTCTGGTTTCCGCGGGCTGCACCCGGCCTTACATCGAGTATCCCGGGCCGCCGCGGCCGGAGGGGGATATTGCCGTCATCATGCCCGCCGACGGTGTCAAAATCCATGCCCTGGATTCCAGGGTGATCAACGTCAAGGCGGATTCGGCCAGGGACTGGCTTAAGTACAACCGCATCGAACTGCGAGCGGGGGAATATACCCTCACCCTGATTCCCCAGGCCATCGCCACCGCCAAGTCTTTCACCCGCCTGGCCGTCAAAGTGGAAGCCGGGCAGCGCTATCGGGTTCGCAGCCAGTTCTATCCCGAAGCCCCGAAGGTCCCGGCCCACTATAAATTCTGGGTGGAAAACGCCAGGAGCGGTGAAGTTGTTTCCGCCATCGCCGAAAGCCAAAATCCCTTCCGGCCCCGTGATTAAGTCTCGGGACCGCCCAGCGGATCCCCCCGGGCGGGCACATCCTTACGGCCATGACAACGACCCGCCTGATCGTGATGGCCAACGCAGGCCCGTTGCCCGGCCCGTGGCGTCGAATCAGGGGGCGGCGGTCATTTGTTTTTTCAATTCTTTGGCGATCTCCCGGCTGATGGTTGCCGCCGCCGCGCTCTGGGCGGCCACCAGCGGTTCATACCCTTCGGTGGCAATCGTCTCCTGGACAATCGTCTGGCGTATGACCAGCGGTTGATCGGAACCCTTTTTCAAAATCATCCAGGTGGCGTTCAGGCTGGCAAATTCACCCAGACGTCCGTCGAATCGGCGGACGTCCATGACCACGCGGTAATCCGGATTGAAATGGCGTTCCCAGGGCAGGGCCATGACCCGGTTGCTGTTAAGCAGCAGCGACAGATTCTCGGTCAGGACCCGCACAAAATTATGTTCCAGGGATCCACCCCAGCGATGGAACTCATTGATTTCGATCCGGTTGCGCCCGCTGCGGGTCACGATCCGCTGACGATCGAGTTCGTCCGGAAAAGTGACCGGCCCGATCCCGATGTTGACGTCATCGCCCGCGACGGTCTGCCCGGCACCCGGCGAAGCCGTCTCGATCGGGCTCAATGTATAATAAGTTGTCAGCGGGGTCTGGCCGAAGCATCCGTGCAAAACCAGGCCGCAGCCAACCGCCGCGATAAGAAAAGATACAGTTACAGCTCGTCTCATTGGGGGTCACTTCCTTTCCCTCGAATCAGGGCTTCGGGATGCCGGTCCAGAAAGTCAGCCAGTTCGCGCAGGGCCCGCCCGGCGCCGGCAAGTTCCTTCAAGCTCTGGCGCAAATCATGCTGCAGGGGGGCGTCCGCGCTGACCATGCCATTCACCTCGGCCAGGGTGCGTTCGAGCTGATCGAGCGCCGCATTGATCCGGGGCAGCGTTTCGGTGTTGGCACTGGTGCTCAATTTCCTGACGTCCGCCAATATCTGTTCCAGTGAATCGAGGCTTTCCTGGAGCTTGGGCGAATTCACGATCCGATCCACACCCTCGATTGTCTGCTGCAGATCACGACCGATCACCTCCAGCGGCACCTGATCGAGACGCTTCATGAAACGGTTCAGGCTGGCGGTAATAGCCTCGAAGGTAGCCGGGACAGTGGGGAACACAGGCATGCCATCGGCAGTTCCTATGGTCGCCGGTTCAGCATCCGGGTAGAAATCCATGTCGATGTAAAGTTTGCCGGTCAGCAGGCTGCCGGTATTAAGCTGGGCCCGCAACCCCTTGGCGATCAACACCTGAATAATCCCGTCGTTTTTCATTTCATCCCGGGTTACGAACCCGATCCTCTCGGGTTCGATTTCGACAACCACGGGAATCTTGAAGTCGATCTTTTTAGGGTCGAACTGCAGATCGATGTCGATGACCTCACCGAGCTTGATGCCCTTGAATTCAACCGGCGCGCCTACCTCCAGACCGCGCACGGAGTCACTGAAGAACAGCACATTACGGACTTTGGCCGTATACTGCTTCTGGGCGGCGGTTACAAAATCATCGAAGAGCACAAAGTGGGCTTTTTCGGGTGCCACCGGACCTGGTTCTTCGTATCCCGGAACACCGAAAGCGATACCCCCGATCATCATGGAAACAATCGATTCCGTATCCACCCGGATGCCCTGGGCGCTGAGATCCACGTCGATACCACTGGCCTCCCAGAAGCGCGTGTTGGTATGCACGTATTGGTGGTAAGGGGTGCTGATGAAAATTCTGATGGTCACGCTTTTGCCGGAAGGATCGAGCGTATAGCCCACCACGCGGCCGGCCTGGATCTGCCGATAATAAACCGGCGTGCCATAGTTGAGCGAACCAAGGCGGGCCGCGGTCAGGCTGAAATGATAACCATCCTGGTCCGCCGTCACCACCGGCGGTACCTCCAACCCTTTGAATTCCCGTGCCGGCTTGCCTTCGGTGCCCGGTTCCATGGCGATGTAGGCCCCGGAAAAGAGGGTGCCCAGCCCCGACACCTGGCCGGCCCCCGCCCGCGCCCGCACCACCCAGAAGCGGGTTTTTTCCGTCAGATAAGGAACAGTGCCCTTGTTCATCTGCACGGTCAGCAGGACGTGCGAGAGATCCTCGGCCAGGTCGATGACTTCGACCGACCCGACATCGACGTCCTTGAATTTAATTTTGGTCTTGCCGGCTTCCAGGCCGTCCGCCGTTTCAAAGGCAATCGTGATGGTGGGTCCCTTTTCGGTGACGGCCTTGAACACCAGCCAGGCCCCGATCAGGACGGCCACCAGGGGCACGATCCAGACAATAGAAATCGAACGCTTGTGCTGGATGACGGCTTCGGCCGCCGGCGGGGACGATTCGTCACGTGGGGTCGGCGTCATCGGCATTCTCCATTTCATCCCAAATCAGTCGTGGATCAAAGGACATGGCGGCAAACATGGTCGATACCACCACGGCACAGAAAAAAATAGCCCCCACTCCGGCTTCGATGGAAGCCAGGGCCCCTAACTTGACCAGGGCCACCAGAATGGTCACCACGTAGACATCCACCATGGACCAGCGCCCCACGGCTTCAGTGATCCGGTAGAGGCGGGTGCGGTCCAGCGGCCGCCAGCGGGAGTGGCGCTGGACCGATATTAAAAGAAAGCAGAGAATGATCAGTTTCAGAACGGGCACAAAAACGCTGGCCGTGAATATCACCAGGGCAATCGGCCACATGCCGGTATTGATGAAATAGATCACCCCGCTCATGATGGTGTCGCTCTGCACCTTCCCCAGGGAAGTAACGTAGGTAATCGGCAGGACGTTGGCGGGAATGTAAAAAACCATGGCCGCCAGGGCCAGGGCCCAGGTACGGGCGATGCTGTTGGGTTTGCGCGCGTGCAGGACGGCACCGCAACGGGGGCAGACCAGATGCCCCCTGCCGCCGGCAGGCTCCCCCCGGCATACAAGATGGCAGCTGTGGCAGCTGATCAGTCCTGCCGCCCGGGCGGTTGCGGGGCGTTTAAGCAGGGTCGGCATTCAGTCGCTCCCAGATCAGATGCGCGTCGAAGCTCGCGGTCATGGCGGCCAGTATGAAAATCAGGGCCAGAAAAGCGAACAGGGCCGTCCCGGGCACAATCGTGGCCATCTTGGCCAGTTTGACCACCGACACCAGAATCCCCAGCATGAATACTTCCGTCATGCCCCAGGGTTTAAGGAACATCAGAAAGCGCATCGTCTGGGGCAGCTTCCAGGGGATGCGGTTGTGCCGCAGGGGGATAAGGATATAGAGCATCCCCAGCAACTCCGTCAACGGTGCCAGCACGCATGTCAGCAGCACCAGACTGGCCAGTTCCCACATGCCCTGGTGGTAAAGTTCGATGACGCCGGTGGTCAGCGTCGTTTCCCGGATCTGCGTATCCAGCTTAAATCCCAGAAAAGGGTAGGTATTGGCGATCACAAAAAGGATCAGTCCGGCCACGGCGAAGGCCATCGATCGTTCCAGGCTGTTGACCTTGGGGCGGTAGAGCACGGCGCCACAGCGCGAACAGCATGCGGTCGTACCCGCCGGCAGCGGGTCGATGCGGTGCAGCAGATCGCATTCATGGCAGGCCATTTGGATCGACTTGTTTGTCATATCGAACCCATCGTGCGGCGGCAGGGATGACGCGCCGGTGAATCGCAGCCACAATCAGAAGAAATTTTAAATCCGGGCACGCTCTCTGTTTAGCGGTTCCGGCCCGATAACGCAAGCGCGGGAACAGAGGCCGCCGGTGCTAATTCACCCAGTGCAGCACATCGCGGATGACCGACCAGCGCGGTTCTTTCTTCTCGGCGTCCAGACCCAGAATCCAATGGTCATAAAAGATATCGTAGTCCAGGTGGGCCTTTTGCTTCAACAGGATCCACTGGCTCAGGAAATCGACCATTTCGTCATCTTCCCCGGCCACGGGATAGGCCAGGGGAATCTTGATGATGTCCGGTTTGGGCACCATCACCTGGAATTGCGGGTAGATCAGGGTCCAGGCCGAACCGGCCTCCGCGTCCATCAGGATGGCATCCAGATCGAACCTCAAGTTGCTGAAGAAGTCCCGGGGCGAATCGATAAGCACCACCTTGGCATTGGGCAGATAGAGCTTGAGACGGTGGGAAAAAAAACTGAGCGAACGCGGAATCCCGATGGTGAGCTTTTCGATCGCACGGATGGTTTCAGGACTGACAAACGCGTCGCGGAGGTGGTCGCGCACGACAAACGCCATGGTCGTTTCCATATAGGGGTGGCTGAAATGCATCTTGCGCAGACGCTCGGTCGTCATGTGGATGCCGGACATGATGACGTCATAGTTGTTCTGGGCCAGCTGATCGTTCATATGCCTGAATTCGAACGGATAGAATACCACTTTGCAGCCGAGCTCTTCCGCCAGCAGGAGGGCCATGTCCACATCAAAGCCCACCAGTTGATCGTTGATGTTGAAGTAGGAATAAGGCAGGTTGTCCGGATGGTAACCCACACGCAGCACGCCTGTTCGGCGGATCCGATCCAGAATGGGCTCCGCCGGATCGATCACCGCTGGTACGGACGGCAACTCACGGTACACCTCCTTGGGGGCGTCGTGAACCAGAAGCTGCATGTTGGCGATCAGCTTGTCTTTTTCGTACACAGTGGATACCGCGAAACTGAGATAGGCCCGGGTGGCACCGATGACACCGAAGGTCATCACCAGACTCAAGCCGATGTAGGTCAGCAGCTTTTTCTTGTTGATGGTCATCACCCCCGTCAGCGAGGCGGTTGCCAGCATGGTAAAGACGATCAGGTTCATGGCCGCCAGGAGGGTGGCGAAACGACCGTTCAGGATGCCGGTGACCACGTAGAGCTGGTACATGTCCTGCGGCAGGCGCATGAGGTCCAGCATGAAGGGCAGGGCCACGTCCACACCACCGAAAAAACTCAAGAAGCCGGAAAAGATGAACATGGGATACTGGTTCAGGGACAGGGCGCCGCCGCTGAACCAGACGGCAAACAGGACGAACAGCAGCATGATCAGTTTGCCCATGTTCGGGAAATTGAACGACACCGGAACGAGCACGTCGATATAGGTGCCGGTCTTATCCCGCTCCAGGTCGTACTTCTGAAACACGGATTTACAGTTCTCCTCCAGCACCGTGAGTACGACAAAAAGATTGCCGGTGGTGAAGGCGGTTACCAGGGCGTCCCGTGACAACCCCACCACGTCTTTGTACTTGAAGGGCGTGAGCGGGGCCAGCATCATGGGCAGGATCCAGAAAGTCAGCAGCAATACCGCCGCGTTAAAACTGATGATGTAGACCTGCAACCGGCCGAACTCCTCAATCGACATGGTGCCCGCGGCCGCGGCCGCGATGGCAAAAACGCCGAAGGGCGTGAGCTTGACGATCATACCCGTCACGCGGACCAGGCTCTGGGAGATAGTGGACAGTCCGTTTAAGAGGATGCTCTTCTCCTTGACGCCGATCAGCGACACGCCGATCAGGATACTGAAAAGCACCACGGCCGGGACCACGTTGTTGGCCAGTGAGGCAAACGGGTTGGAAGGAATGTACAACGACAGGAAATCGATCTGGGGCGGAATGTCAACCAGGGAGGAGCTGTAGAAAGACGCCGAGATCGACTCCGGAAAAGACAGGGGCATCAATAGAATGAAGGCAAAGGAGATGGCCCAGAACACCAGCATCAGGGCCCCGGCCCGTTTCGCGATCAGGCGCGCCTGTTCGTAGGTCAACCCCCCCAGGCCATGGATGAGGGAAATGAAGATATAGGGTAGAATGGTGATCTGCAGCAGCTTGATAAAACCATCGCCGAAAATCTTAAGGAAAGCACAGTACTCCCCAAAAAAGATGCCGCACAGAATCCCGGCCGCCATGCCGATCAGAATCCAGCTGGACAAGCTCAATTTAATGCTTCGTCGGGTATCGGCCGCCATGCGCTATTCTCCGTATGAAGTATAATCCTAAGGGTTCTTCCGCCGAGTGCTCGCGGAACCCCCGGCGGTCACTGTGAGAGAATCACCAGAATCCCCAGCAGAAGACCGAAATAAAAGATAAGACCCCCATAAGCGGGTATCCAGGATCTTTCGTTGGCCCTTATCGCGGCCGGACCGTGCAGCGTGTATTGCGCGATCACCGCAGCGGGCGGTGGGGCGCTGAAAAAACCCAGGATGCCGGCCAGCCCGGCGGTCATCAGAAAGCCGAAGGCATTCCACCACATCCAGTGGATAGAGGGGCAGCACCGCCACAGGAACATATTGAACCCCACCCCGGCCACGAGACCCACCAGAATATCGCCCGCGTTCACGCGGCGCGACAGGACGCCGACGATAAACGTGGCCAGGATCGGACCGGAAAAGGCGGAGCCGATCTTGTTGATGGACTCGATCACGGTGTCCGAGATATCGCCCACCAGAAAGGCAAATCCGGTGATCAGGAGGCCCCAGGCGACGGTGGTCAGCTTGCTGTAGCGCAGAAGATGGCGGGTGTTCTTGCAACTCGGTTCTACAAAGTCCCTCATAGTGAC
>JAERRP010000766.1 GCA_016735415.1 Desulfobacterales bacterium
GCCCACGGCTCCACCTTCGGGGGCACCCCGCTGATCACGGCCGGCGCCCTGGCCGTGGTCCGGACGCTCGAGGCCGAAGACATCGTGGCGCAGGCCGCGCAGACCGGCGACTATTTCAAAAACCAGCTGATCGCGCTCAAGGAACGCCATGCCGTCATCGAAGATGTGCGGGGGCAGGGGCTCCTGCTGGGGATCAAGCTGGCCCGCGAGGGGACGCCGATTGTGGAAAAATGTCTGGAACGCGGTTTCGTGATCAACTGCGTCCAGGGGGACGTGCTGCGGTTCGCCCCGCCGCTGATTATCGCTGCGCATGAAATCGATGCGTTGATTCAATGTCTGGACGACATTCTGTAAGGGAGGCGGTAAGATCGTGAGCAAGCAAGTGAAGAAAGTGGTGCTGGCCTATTCCGGCGGGCTGGATACGTCCGTGATCCTGCGTTGGCTGATCGAAACCTATGAATGCGAGGTGGTCACGTTTTCGGCCGATCTGGGGCAGGTGGACGACATGGATCACGTCAAAGCCAACGCCTATAAAACCGGTGCGGTCAAATCCTACGTGGAAGATCTGAGAGAAGAATTCGTACGTGATTTCGTCTTTCCGGCCTTTCGGGCCAATGCCATCTATGAGGGCACTTATCTTCTGGGGACTTCGATCGCCCGCCCCCTGATCGCCAAACGCCAGATCGAGATCGCCGCGGCGGAAGAGGCCGATGCCGTAAGTCACGGCGCCACGGGCAAGGGCAACGACCAGGTTCGCTTCGAACTGGGCTACCTGGCGCTCAATCCCCAGATCAAGATCATCGCCCCCTGGCGCGAGTGGGACCTCAACTCGCGGACGGCCCTGATGGCCTTTGCCAAAAAACACGACATCGAGGTGCCGACCACGCACCGCAAGCCTTACAGCACGGACGGCAATATGCTGCACATCAGCTACGAGGGGGGCGTCCTGGAAGATCCCTGGGTGGCGCCACCCGACGATATCTTCACCCTCACGAAGTCTCCCCGGGAGGCACCGGACGATCCCGAGATCATCGAACTGACCTTTGCAGCGGGCAACCCGGTGGCGATTGACGGGGAAACCCTGACGCCGGCCGCCATGCTGGCCCGGCTGAACGAGTTGGGAGGCCGGCACGGCATCGGACGGGCCGATCTGGTCGAAAACCGTTTTGTGGGCATGAAGTCGCGCGGGGTTTACGAGACCCCCGGCGGCACCATTCTGCGTGCCGCCCACATGGCCATGGAGTCCATCACCATGGATCGCGAAGTCCTTTACCTGCGCGATTCCCTGGTGCCCAAGTATGCCCGCCTGATCTACAACGGGTTCTGGTTTGCGCCCGAAATGGAAATCATGCAGCAGATGATCGACCAGACCCAGCAGAACGTGTCCGGGGTCGTGCGGATGGAACTCTACAAGGGCAACTGCCGGGTTAACGGCCGCAAGTCGGAGCGTTCGCTCTATCGTGAGGATTTTGCCACCTTCGAGGGTGATGACGTATACAGCCACAAGGATGCGGAAGGATTTATACGTCTGAATGCCCTGCGCCTCCGGATTCAGCGCATGATGGATCAATAACAGGGATAAGGGGCCGATGAGCGCGAAACTCTGGGACGGACGCTTTGCGGAAAAAACCGATCGGGTGGTCGAGAAATTCACTTCTTCCATCGATGTCGACCGACGGCTCTATCGCCATGATATCGACGGCAGCAGTGCCCATTGCCGCATGCTGGCCAGGGCCGGCATCATTTCGGCCGAAGAGATGAGCACCCTGATCGAGGGATTGGGGAAGATCCGGCAGGAGATCGAAAGCGGGCAGTTCGTATACGACGACAGCCTGGAAGATATCCACATGCATATCGAAGCCCGGCTGTTTCACCTGGTGGGGAAAGTGGCTCGCAAACTGCACACCGCCCGCAGCCGCAACGACCAGGTAGCCCTCGACGCACGCCTTTATCTGCGGGAGGAAACACGCAACGTCATCGCGATGCTGAAGCGGCTGCGGGAAGTGCTGGTGGATATGGCCGACGATCAGATTGGTCATGTCATGCCGGGTTATACGCATCTCCAGCGGGCCCAGCCGGTGCTGCTCTCCCACCATCTGCTGGCCTACTATGAAATGTTCACCCGCGACAGCGGCCGTTTTGCCGACGCGCACACGCGCATGGATGTCAACCCCCTGGGTTGCGCTGCGCTGGCCGGCACGACTTTTCCCATCGACCGGGCCTACACGACCGAGCTCCTTTCCTTCCCGGCGGCGGCCGCCAACAGCATGGATGCGGTGGCCGACCGGGATTTCATGCTTGAATTCATGGCGGCCGCCAGTATCGGCATGGTCCATTTCAGCCGTATGGCGGAAGAACTGATCCTGTGGTCCAGTTCGGAATTCGGGTTCATAGAATTGCCGGATGCCTTTGCCACCGGCAGCAGTATCATGCCCCAGAAGAAAAACCCGGATGTGCCCGAGCTGGTGCGGGGTAAAACCGGACGGGTCTTCGGGGACCTGATGGCCCTGTTGACCACCATGAAATCACTGCCGCTGGCTTACAATCGTGACATGCAGGAAGACAAGGCCACCCTCTTCAGTTCGGTGGATACGCTCAAGGCGGTCATCGAAGTGGTGACCCGCATGCTGCCGCACATCCGCTTCCACACGGAAACCATGCGCCGCGAGAGCAATATCGGCTTCCTGAACGCCACCGATATGGCCGACTACCTGGTGGGGCAGGGGATGGCCTTTCGCGAAGCGCACGCCGTGGTGGGCAGGGCCGTGGCCTATGCCCTGTCAAAAGGCCAGGAACTGTATGAATTGATTTTGTCTGTAATGATCCCGTTTTCCGATCTGATCTACGACGACCTGTTCGAGGCCCTGCGGCTCGAACGGGTGATCGACCGACGAACCTCATCGGGCGGTACGGCCACGACCTGTGTGGCGGCGGCAATTCAAAAGGCCCGGGAGGACTTGCAATCCGAGAGCCTAACCGGTGAGGAAGGAGAAAAAGTCTGATGCCGGCCATTCCTCCGATCGGTGTCCAATCCTTTGAGGGCCGGCCCGTCATCCGCTGGGGTCTGCTCTTTGTGCTGACCGGCATGCTTGTTTTAAGCGGCTGCGGTATTAAAAAAGGGCCGCGGCTGCCCCACGTCGGCACCCCTGCAGGCGTCGATGATCTGCACGCCGCGGTTGCGGGCGAGGATATTCTGCTGGAGTGGACAACCGCCGGATTGGACCGCGAGGGGGAAAAGGCGGCGCAGGGCTTTTATATCTACCGCTCGGACGAAGCGGTCGACGCAGAAGCCTGCGAAGACTGCCCGATCCTGTTCAAAAGGGTGGCGCTGGTGAAGATCTACCGGGAACTGGCCGCGGAGGAAGTTCTGAGCTACCGCGAACCCAAACGCGCGCGGGTCCGCTACATTTTCAAGGTTGTGGCCTACAATGCCGCCGGGCTGCTTGGATCGGATTCCAATCTCGTACGGCTGACGATAGATTGACAATACGTCTCCGGACTTCGGCGCCGGGCAATACCTTCCGGGCTGACCGGGTCGTCACGCGAACAAGCCTGAATCTGCAGAGGGGTCTTGCCGATGCATCATTTTGATTACCGTAACGGACAGTTGCATTGTGAAGATGTGGCCGTGGACGCCATTGCCGAACAGGTCGGAACTCCTTTCTACCTGTACAGCCACGCCACCCTCAAGCGACACTACCAGGCCTTTGACCGGGCCTTCGACGGACTCGATCGCATGGTCTGTTTTTCCGCCAAGGCCAATTCCAGTATGGCCGTTCTGGCGCTGTTCGCCCGGCTGGGAAGCGGTCTGGACATCGTTTCGGGGGGCGAACTCTTCCGGGGGCTCAAGGCCGGATTTGCGCCCTCCCGAATCGTCTACTCCGGCGTGGGTAAAACCGCAGAAGAGATCGACTACGCCCTGAAAACGGGCATCTTCATGCTGAATGTCGAATCCCCCGAAGAACTGACACTGATTCAACAGCGGGCCCGCCGGATGAATGTCCAGGCACCGATTGCCGTCCGCGTCAACCCCGACGTGGATCCCCGGACCCATCCTTACATTTCCACTGGTTTGAAGAAGAACAAGTTTGGCATGGACCGTGAGACCGCCGTGGCGGTTTACCGGGCCGCCCATGATATGGATCACATTGCCGTACGGGGAATCGACTGTCATATCGGTTCCCAGATCACGACGGCCGAACCCTTCCGGGATGCTCTGGTACGCCTCAAGGCTTTGATGACCGAACTGGCCTCCCACGGCATCCGGATTGTGGTGGTGGATGTCGGCGGCGGCCTGGGAATTACCTACCATGACGAACAGCCGCCCGAGCCGGAGGAATACGGCCGGGCCATCCGCGACGGCCTGGCGGGGATCGATGCCCGGGTCGTGCTGGAACCCGGGCGGGTCATCGTCGGCAACGCCGGGGTGCTCGTGACCCGGGTGCTCTACCGCAAAGCCGGCCAAAGCAAGGATTTCATCGTGGTCGATGCCGGTATGAACGATCTGCTGCGACCTTCGCTCTACGATGCTTTTCACGAGGTAAGGCCGGTGGATAAGCGCCGGGCCGCAAGCGCCGTGGCGGCCGATGTGGTCGGCCCCATCTGCGAAACCAGTGATTTTCTGTCGCATGACCGCCAGGTGCCGGATGTAGGGCAGGGGCAGCTCCTGGCCGTAATGAGCGCCGGTGCTTACGGGTTCAGCATGTCCTCCAATTACTGTTCCCGGCGGCGGGTGGCGGAGGTCATGGTCAAAGGTGATACCTTTGAGGTGATCCGCCGCCGTCAGTCCTATGACGACCTGATTGCCGGTGAAACCATCCCGGACTTTATAGAAGAGGCACCCTCATCATGAAGCCCATTTCTTTTTATAAAATGAACGGCAGCGGCAACGATTTTATTATCATCGACAACCGGTCCGGAATGGCGCCGGAAGGACTGCCCGAATTTGTCCGGGGCGTCTGCCGCCGCAAGCTCTCCGTCGGCGCCGACGGTCTGATTCTGATCGAAGCCCACTCCCGCCATGACTTCAAATGGCAGTTCTTCAACGCCGACGGCAGCCGGGCCGAGATGTGCGGCAACGGCGCCCGCTGTGCGGCGCGCTTTGCCTTCCTGCACGGTATTGCCGGTGCGCGGATGGCTTTTGGGACCGATGCCGGAACGATCGAGGCCGAGGTGATCGGGGAAGATGTTAAAATCAAGATAACCGATCCCTTTGATCTCAGGTGCGATTATACGATCGCCCTGGAGGCCGGTAAGCAGACGGTCAGCAGTGTCAATACGGGGGTGCCGCACGTGGTCATCGAAACCGAACGCCTCGAAGAGGCCCCTGTCGTCACCACGGGACATGAAATTCGCTATCATTCGCAGTTTGCTCCGGCCGGCACCAACGTCAACTTCGTGGCCGTCCGCAAATCAGGGGCCATCGGGGGGCGGACTTATGAGCGGGGGGTGGAGGACGAAACCCTGGCCTGTGGCACCGGTTGCGTGGCGGCCGCCCTGATAACGGCCCTCCGGCATGCGTGGGACAGCCCCATTGCGGTCACGACCAAAAGCGGCGGAATTCTGACCATCCATTTCCAGCGTGAGAAACAGTCCTTTCGCTCGGTTTATCTCGAAGGCGACGCCCGGATCGTTTATGCCGCGGAGCTTCAGGCGGATGCCCTGGAACCCTAATATCTGAAAACCAATCCCATGGGATTTTCCCGCCAGCATACGGTTTATATCTCAGTCGGCGCTAACCTGGGCGACAAAATGGCCAACTGCCGGTTGGGGATCGCAGGCCTGACAGCCCTCGCGGAGGTCAAGGCCTGTGTGACGTCGCCCTTTTACCGCACGGCCCCGGTCGATTATCTGGATCAGGACTGGTTCGTGAACGCCGCCTTGCGCATCGAAACCGTCCTCGATCCCCTGGAACTGCTGGATCATATCGCCGCAATTCAACAGCAGGCCGGACGGGTTGGCGATAAAATCCGCTTCGGACCCCGCCGGCTCGATCTGGACATCATTTTTTATGACCAGTGCGTGATCCATATCCCGCGGCTTGCAATCCCGCATCCGCGCATGCACAAAAGACGTTTTGTCCTGCAGCCCATCTGTGATATAGATCCGCAGTTTATGCATCCGGTACGGGGGCAGAGCGTCCGGGCCCTGCTGGAACAGTTGGACGATAATCAACAGGAGATTTTCCGGATCGATGATTAGGTTTATAATCCTGGGGCTGGTGGCTTATGTCTTCTACCGCGCCCTCAAAAATTGGATGATCGGCAGCGGCAGACCGGATAGCGGCCGGCGGAAGACCACTGCCGGAGAGGTGGACGATGTCCTGATCCAGGACCCGGTCTGCCAGACTTATTTTGCCAAGCGCAAGGGCGTGCATCTGCGCCATCAGGGCCGAGACATTTACTTCTGCAGCACAGAATGCCGCGACCGTTACCTGCTCGACAAGGCGCCCCCGAACGATGGCGCCAGCGAGACATGAGGGCCGCGGGGAGAAAATAAACACGGATCGGACCGGATTATCATATTTTTACGGAGATTTGCTGCATATGAAATTTTTTATTGATACGGCCAATATTGATGAAATCAAAGAAGCCCACAGCATGGGCATGGTGGATGGTGTTACCACCAACCCCACGCTGATTGCACGGGAGGGGCGCGATTTCAGGGAAATCATTATAGATATCTGCGAAATCGTCGATGGCCCCATCAGTGCCGAAGTGATCAGCCTGGAAACGGCCGGGATGGTGTCGGAAGCACGCGATCTGGCCAAGATTCACGACAACATCGTGGTCAAGATCCCCATGACCACCGAAGGGCTGAAAGCGGTGCGCCTCCTGGCGGCCGAGGGCATCAAGACCAATGTCACCCTGGTCTTCTCGGCACTGCAGGCGCTGATGGCCGCCAAAGCCGGCGCTGCCTTTGTGAGCCCCTTTATCGGTCGTCTGGACGATCTTTCGCAGGAAGGTATGCTGCTGATCGAACAGATTACCGAAATTTACAGCAATTACGCTTACGATACTGAAATCATCGTGGCCAGCATCCGCAATCCGCTGCACGTACTGGATGCGGCCGTCATCGGGGCGGATATCGCCACCATTCCTTTCAGCGTTCTCAAAAAACTGGCGGCCCATCCGCTGACGGACAAAGGCCTCCAATCCTTTCTGGACGACTGGAAAAAGGCCGGCAACTGACAGTGATCCTCGGCACGGGTGCCGCAGGGGTCCGGACAATATCACCCGCGGCCGGACCGATGGTGCCCGCCGCTGAGCAGTGATGACGACAGGCATCAGGGGGGTATGATCTTGAAGATACCGGTTGAACGCCTCAAACAGCACTTCCGCAATCCGAATATGCTGACCCTCTACCGGGTGATCGCGATCCCCGTGATCATCCTGCTGCTGCTGTTTCCCAGTCGTTTGACGGCCTTTGGGGCGGCTTTCATTTTTACCATAGCCTCGATCACGGATGCCCTGGACGGCTTTTTCGCCCGGAAATACAACCTGGTTTCGACCTTCGGCAAGGTGATGGATCCGGTGGCCGACAAACTGCTGGTGGCCTCGGCCTTCATCATGATGACCGGTCTGAACTGGATTCCGGCCTGGGTCTTGTGCATTATCGTCGGCCGGGAAGTGGCCGTGACGGGGTTGCGCAATATCATGGCCGAAGCCAGAGCGGATGTTTCCGCCTCCAACCTGGGGAAATACAAAACCGGTTTTCAGATCGCCGCGGTCATTCCTCTGCTGATCCACTATCCTTACATTGGAATCGATTTTCACACTATCGGGATGTTCTTCCTGTGGTGCGCTCTTTTACTGACAATCTGGTCCGGCGTCGATTATTTCATGCGTTTCCGCAACCTGTTGGACTTCTAAATTTATGGTTGACAGCGGAAAGCTTAAACTGTAGTTAATTGAGTCTTAACTGAGCGGGAATAACTCAGTGGTAGAGTGCGACCTTGCCAAGGTCGAAGTCGCGGGTTCAAATCCCGTTTCCCGCTCCATTTTTTTTTGTGGCGGCATAGCCAAGTGGTAAGGCAGCGGCCTGCAAAGCCGTTATTCGGCGGTTCGAATCCGCCTGCCGCCTCCACAGTAAATTCAAAAGCTTACAAGTATTTTCAATAACTTGTAAGCTTTTTTGTTTCCGAAATAACTTCATCAGAATTCATCAAAAAGTCCAGAAAATACCCCTTTTTACCGACGAACTCCCCCCAAAAGTCCCCCCACTTTTTTTTGAGCGTTTTAAAATCCGATTTTTGAAAGCTATTGACAACCCAATCGCGAACTTGCCAATATGATTTGAGTCATTTCTCAATTCTCCACCTTTAAAATTTGGTACCTCATGCACTAACGTATAGAGAAAGGATTCGAAGATGAAAAACCATCTGATTAGGTGGTTGTTGATCTTGTCCTTCGCCATTTTCGGGTGCGCGCATGGTAACTCCTCTCCTAAAAAAACTATGATACCACCTCTCACGCCCGCTAAAGGGACCGCCGACTTTATCATAACTTTTGGCATGAAAGCTGATAAGGGATTTTCAAAAACGATGATGTACAGAAATGTTTGGGAGTTAACTGAACGAGATGGTGTTTATTACATGCAAATTAAAAACTACACGGGTATAATGGAAAATCAGAGTTCTGAACCAAACCTTAAACCAAATGACGAAGCGAATTGCGTCATCACTCGATCCGGTGGTGTTAAATATCTAAAGCTTGTTCCAAAGAAACAAAGCGCAACTCAAAAAACATTAAATAAAGCTGCTGGTATTACCTTGGAGAGCAGAACTAAGTTTATGTATGCCATAATTAAAATGATAATTCCCAATTATGCAAAAAAAGAATTTAAGGTTGGAGAAGCGGTTGATACTATATCATCCGAATTTAGCTTTTTTGACCAAAAATTACAGCAAGTTCAGACACAGATAAAGCATCGAGGGATTA
>JAERRP010000104.1 GCA_016735415.1 Desulfobacterales bacterium
CGGGTTTACGGCACTGTTCGATGCAGGTCAGGGCCTCCTGCAGCCCGCTGATTTTCTTGATCAAACGCCACTTCACGCCACCCATCTGGTCCTTTTCCGTGATTTCGGCGATCGCCCCGGGCATTTCCACAAGATCGATGCCGACCGAGAAGCAGTCTCCTTCGGCGGCCAGGATGACGACCCGGATATCGGTATCCTGGTCGAGATCGTGGAAGATCGGAACGGTTTCTTTCCAGGCCGGCGGGTTCATGGCATTTTTCTTGGACGGACGGTTGAGGACCACCCGCGCCAACGGCGGTTTCTTTTCAACCCGGTAGAATTCATATGCACTCATGGCAGACTCCTTGGTTTGGGAAGGCGGTGATGACACTGCCTTCCTACCGCAGAAGATACGAATCTGTCCATCCACAAATCGTCGACAGAGAATCCAGACGGGGACCGAGACCGAGGCCCGGGGGCGAAAATTCCTTAGGGGGCCAAACCGTTGCGGGTGCCTGACGGCAGGCCCACAGGACCCTCAGGGAGTGATTGCAAACTTCCGATCATCCTGATATGGGAAAGCCAAAATGCGCCGTGGGCCTCACCAGACGCTTGAACACATCGACCGGGAGCACGCCTTTTCCGGAAGTCGTCCAAAAACCATGGCCCCCGGGGCCAGCCCGAGGGCTTTATGGATATCTACTATGTCGACGGACAATTCGTCCCGGCCGATCAAGCGGTCATACCGGTCAATGACCTGGCCGTCCTCCGGGGACTGGGGGCCTTTGAATTATTACGCACTTATAGCGGACGCCCCTTCGCGCTGGACGAGCACCTGAACCGGTTGGCAAAATCGGCCCAAAAGATCGGCCTGCCGCTGCCTGGTGATATTGTCCGTATCAGAAAGATCGTTCTCGATACGCTGGCGCGCAACCGGAACCACAATGAGGTCAATATTCGCATTATCGTGACGGGCGGTTCCAGCTCCGATTTCACGACCCACCGGGGGCAGCCGCGACTGCTCGTGCTGGTTTCGGAAATGCCCCGCCAGCCGAGCGACTGGTACACGGACGGGGTCAAGATCACCACCATGAAAAGCCGGCGCGTCCTGCCCGGGGCTAAAAGTATCAACTACCTTTCGGCGACCATCGCTCTAAAAAAGGCCCGGGCGAAAGGCGCCGTCGAATCGGCCTATGTGGATCGCGACGGTCTGGTTTACGAATGCACCACCAGCAATATTTTTGCCTTCATGGGCGCAAGGCTGGTCACACCGGGAAGACGAATCCTGGCCGGCATTACCCGCGGCGTCATCCTGCAGATGGCCGCAACGATGTTTCCCATTGAAGTGCGGGACCTTCCTTTTCAAGAATTGACCGCGGCGGAAGAAATTTTCATCACGGGCACCAACAAGGGTATCGTTCCGGTGGTGCGGGTGGATGACGTCGTCATCGCGGACGGTCGTCCGGGCCTCCGCACACGCCGACTCATGGAGGCCCTCGAAACCCATACCCGCGATCATGTAAGGCAAAGTCAGGCTTAAATACCGAAGACGATTCAACCCAGCATACCAGGAGGAACGCCATGACGACCAGTCGGGCTTATGATTTGGTGATTATCGGCGGCGGACCGGGCGGACTCTCGGCCGGGATCTATGCCATGCGGGCCGCCATGAAGACGGGTCTGATCGAAAAAGGCGTCACCGGCGGACAGGTCATCATGTCGGACGAGGTCGACAACTACCCGGGTTTCGAACATACCAGCGGCGCCGAGTTGTCCATGAAATTTTTAGAGCACGCCCAGTCCTACGGCCTAGAAATCGTTTCCCAGGAAGTTACCGAGGTCGAACCGGGGCTGAACCGACACCACGCCCATCTGGCCAACGGCCGCGTCCTGGATACCCATGCCGTCATTCTGGCCACCGGAGGCAGCCCCCGCAAACTGGGAATCCCGGGCGAGGAGGATTTTTACGGCCGGGGGGTTTCCTACTGCGCCGTGTGTGACGGGTTTTTTTTCCGCAACAAAACGGTGGTCGTGATCGGCGGCGGCGATACCGCGGCGGAAGAAGCGCTATATCTGGCCAAACTGGCTGCGAAAGTCTATCTGGTCCATCGTCGCGACGAATTGCGGGCCAGCAAGATTCTACAGAAACGAGTCATGGCGGACTGCAAGATCGAAATTCTCTGGAATACGGTCACAACCGAAATCAAAGCCGGCACCGAGGGCGTGGAAGCGGTCGCGCTGCAGGACACCCTATCCGGCGAAACGCGTAATCTGTCCACGGACGGCGTCTTCATCTTCATCGGTTTCAATCCCAACAACCAGATCGTGCCGGCCGGCATCCGGAAGAACGCCGACGGCTATGTGATGACCGATGAAAAATGCGAAACCGCCATCACCGGCATATTCGCGATCGGCGACCTGCGCGAAAAATATGCCCGCCAGATCGTGATTTCGGCCGCCGACGGCAGCACGGCCGCCCTGGCGGCCGCCCATTACGTGGAAACCAAAAAAAGTAGTTCCGAAACCTGCGAGATGCCGTCCGATCTCCTGGAAAATGCGGCCAAATAGCCTGGAGCGGGTGCCGGCGGCACCCCGTCATCATGAAGCCATTATTTTCAACGGTCATGAGGGCCGCGGTCGTGGCTCTTTTGCTGATCGGTTCCCCGCTTATCGGTCTGATCGCGGCCGGCCTTCCCGTGGCGCCTTATCTGGAATTCCCCCCCCACTCCCGTTTTGTTGACCATGCGCCGTTCTCGTGGACCGCTTTCGTCATCATCGGCCTGCTGGCGCTGGCCTGCGCCTGGCC
>JAERRP010000236.1 GCA_016735415.1 Desulfobacterales bacterium
ACCTTCGATGACGGGATGCAGGGGGCCATGAGCCTCCACTGGTACGTGGCCATGAGCCCGCCTTTCGCGCTCGGCCGTGTATCGGTCGACGGCCGGGACCGGTTGATCACCAAACACGGCCTGCAACAACTGCCGGGGGTCGAGCTCCGGCGCGGAGACCTGAATCTCGTGGCCGAAGCGCGTTATGCCGCTTCGGTTTTCGGCGGGTTGCCGGCCATGGGCTGGGGACACGACTTCCAGAATGTTTCCGGTGTCCTGAACCTTCCACCCGGCTGGCGGCTGCTGGCCTCCAACGGCGTGGACCGCCTGGACGGCAGTTGGATTCAGCGCTGGACCCTCCTCGACTTTTTCCTCGTACTCATCATCGCGCTGGCCGTTTTAAAAATCAAAAACTGGCGCTGGGGCCTGCTGGCGCTCGTGACCATGGCCCTCCTGTTCCAGGAGCCCGGCGCTCCCATTTACGTCTGGCTGCACATCCTGGCGGCCATGGCGCTTTTAAGGGTCCTGCCGGAGGGGAAAATCAGAGGCCTTGTTAAACTCTGGGGATTTCTGGCGATCGTCTTTTTGCTGGTGGTAGCGATTCCCTTTATGGTGCAGCAGATCCGCTGGGGGATCTATCCCCAGCTGGAGCAAACCACAGCGCCCGTGTTTTCGACCGCGCCGATGGCGCCCCGGAAGCAGGTGGCCCCGGCCTCGAAGCCGATGGCGCTCCAGGAGGAAGGCCTCGATGCCGAGCTCCAGGCCGGAGAAGACCGCGCCGCGCCGATGGAAAAGAAATCCCTGCTCGGATCCGGCCTGAAGCGCAAGGGCCGGCGGATAAGGGCCGTCGAGCAGTTCGACCCTGACGCCCTGGTTCAGACCGGGCCGGGCCTGCCGCGCTGGCGCTGGCGTGCGCACCGCTTCGAATGGAACGGCCCCGTTCAGCGCGACCAGACCTTCAGACTCTGGCTGGTGCCGCCCTGGGCCAATTTGCTGCTGGCGTTTTTGCGGGTTTTGCTTCTGGGCGCTTTTATTCTCGGGGTCGTCAGCCTGAAGACCTGGTGGGAGACCCTCCGCACCCGGCTGCAATCCGGCGCGGCCGTTGCCGTCCTGGCGGTTCTGCTGCTTCCGTCTCTCTTTCCGGCCCCGGGCCATGCGGCGGGCGACGGTTTCCCCCCGCCGGCTCTGTTGAGGCAGTTGGAAAACCGTCTTCTGGCAAAACCGGATTGTCTGCCGTCCTGTGCCGACATCCTGAACATGGAACTGACGGCCCGGCCCGACGCGCTGCAGGTCCTGCTCAAGGTGCATGCCGCCGTGCGGACGGCCGTGCCGCTGCCGGTCACGATCCGGTCCTGGACCCCCGCGCAGGTGATCGTCGATCAAAAACCGGCTGAGGCCCTTGCGCGTGATACGGACGGCCGGCTGTGGGTTCTGGTGCCCGAGGGCATTCACACCATTGCGCTCACCGGCCGCATCGCGCCCGGCCAGGATACCCTCCGGATGCCCTTCGTCCTGCGGCCTCACACCGCCAGCTATTCTACCGAAGGCTGGCAGGTGGTCGGCATCGACCCGGGCGGCAGCGTTACGGGTACGGTTCAGCTCACCGCTGAGAGACCGGCCCAAGCCAAAGCGTCCAATTACAAAAACAATGTGATCCCGCCGTTTCTCCACGTCCATCGGACCCTCCACCTGGGCCTGACCTGGCAGGTGTCCACCACCGTAACACGCCTGACGCCGCCGGGGGCTTCGATTGTTGTGTCCATCCCCCTCCTGACCGACGAATCCGTCACCACCCCGGACATCGAAGTCCGGGAGGGGGCGGCGCTTATTGACCTGGGGCCGGCCGTCAAGCAGGTCCGTTTTGATTCCGGGCTGGCCCCGGCGCCGACACTGGTTTTGAAGGCCCCCCCGACCGTGTCCTGGACCGAGACGTGGACACTGGATGCCAGTCCCGTATGGCACTGCGAGACAAGGGGGATTGCCGTCATCCATCACCAGGGCCAGCGGGGGCGCTGGCAGCCGGAATGGCGCCCCTGGCCGGGGGAATCCGTTGAAATCCATGTGACCCGGCCGGAAGCCGTTCCGGGGCGGTCGGTCACCCTGGATGCGGTCGCGCTCACGTTTGTCCCGGGCCAGCGGTTTGACCGTGCCCGGCTCAAGATTACGGCCCGCACCAGCAAAGGTGGCCGTCATCGGATCGAACTGCCGGCGGAGGCCCGGCTGCAGCTCATCAAATTGAACGGCCAGAGCCTTCCGGTACGTTTTGAGGAAAATGTCGTGCCGGTACCGCTGCAACCCGGTTCCCAGGACATCCTGCTGGAATGGCAGCAGCCCTCGAATTCCCGCAGGTTTATCAGGGCCCCGGCCGTGAAGGCCGGCAAACGGGCGGCCATTGCGAC
>JAERRP010000161.1 GCA_016735415.1 Desulfobacterales bacterium
CATTCTAGTTCTAAAACCATGAGTAATGATTGAGGGCCAGCGCTTCCCTGGTCTGCACCAGATATTGCTCGAAGGGCAGATCGAGCAGAGCGGTCCCCACGATAAAACCGCCGGCAATTCCCATCAGGTCGGCGTACAGGCATAAAAGCGGCATCATCAACACCAGGGCGATGATGCGCGGCAGCACCAGATAGTCGATGGGCGATATGCCCATCGTCACCAAAGCGTCGATTTCCTCATTGACCTGCATGGTGCCCAGCTGGGCCGCAAAAGCGGCCCCCGTGCGTCCGGCCATGATGATCGCCGCCATCATGGCGCCCATTTCCCGGGCCATCCCCAGACCCACCAGGTTGGCCACATAAATCTGGGCTCCGAACATCTCGAGCTGCACGGCCCCCACGAAGGCCAGGATAAGGCCCACCAGAACACTGATCAGGGAGACGATCGGCAGGGCCCTGGAACCGCAATCCTGCAGCAGGACCCCGAAGTCGCGCATCGGAAACCGGGCCCGCCCGGTAGCCAGGCGTATGAATCCTTGTGTGATTTCACCTGTAAAAGCCAGCATTTCCCGGGTGGCCTGCAGGTAGGCCAGGGCGGCATTGCCACTCCGCACGAGCAGCCCCTCCCGAACCGCCTCACGGCGGGCTCCCTGGCGCTCCGGAACGGCGGTGGCCAGCCTCATCAAGCGACGGACGCCGTCCGGAAGCCCGCTGTCCTCGATCGTGATGTCGCGCTGCCGGCAGTGGTTGTGAATCTTCAGGACAAAGGTCAGAAAGCGACTGTCCCAATCCGTCAACCGGGAGGTTTCGAATACCAGTCGGCGTGTGTCCGCCGCCGCGCCGATGTCGTCCCGCAGCGTTTGGAAATCGGGCAGTGTGGCGGCCGTCACCCAGGCACCGCTGAAGCGGATCTCCACAACATGGCTGGCCTTGCGGCGGCACTCAAGAGCAGGTTTTTCCATGGTCGCTTCCATAGAATTTCCAAAACCGCCGGCCGCGGGGGTAACCGCATCGGATGGGCCGCGGGTGATGGTGTCGCTATTTCAGGGGACGGTTTAAAAGGCGTAACTCAGCCCGAACATGATCATATTGAGTCCGGGGTTTTCTCCGGAAAGACTGGCGTTGGACATGTGCTGCACCCGCACATGGGCACTGAGTTCGTCCCAGAAGGTGTACGCCATGCCGATGTAGCTGGTGAACTGGAAATAGGTCCCGAAGTCTTCGTCGCCGTACTGTTTCTTGGTCATGCCGGTCAGGGCCGATCCGGCGCGCACCCGGAAATCATGGCCGTCGCCGAAGACAAAACCGAACCCCAGGGTGCCGATGGCGCCGGTTTCTCCACCGCCGCGCAGGGCGCCAAGCGAGCTGGTCAGCCGGGTGCCGACATCGATGACGCCATCCCATTTCCAGCGCCAGGGAAGTTTATAGTTGAGCAGGGCTTCGTACTGGGTGAAAGATTCATCCTTGCTGTTGAAGCTGAGGCCGCCCTGGGCGCCGGCTTCCCATTGGGTTTCTTCGGAGGCCTGACCCGTTCCGGCCGCCAGGGGACTGCCGGCGATCGCGATTGCGAGAAAAAAAAAGAGTAGGCCTCTGGTCATCGACGACAGCTTCATATTCTGCTCCTGGGACCGGTTATAGTGGGAAGTTAAAACTCGTCTTGAGCCTGAACGCACCGGGCACGCTTGATTAAAACACCTGATAACAGCCCGAATGTCAAGTTATATTGGGATTTTTAGGTTGCATATGATCCTGCGAGGATCTATGGTTGACGGCATCCGCAAGCGTGGCCGGCGTGCTCTCCGGGCGACGCTCCGGCGCCGGCGGCCAAAACGCAAAAAGTGCCATTTTTGAGCTTGGGGCCTCGACAATAAATAATTGCACATCCCGCTTGTATACTTATTTTTTCCGAGGCCCTTATACGAACGAACGTCTTATCTGTTTTCATAACCAAACCAGCACTTGTCGCCAACAATTCGAAGACCATGTTCTGATAAGTTTCTGTGTTCATCCCCGTAAGCGATCTCCGGGCAGCCACTGGCCTGGCCGGATCGACCCTTCAGGAGATACGCCATGGCCGCAAACGCCTATATTGTCTCGGTGGCACCGCGCAGCGGGAAATCCGTCATCGCCCTGGGGGTGATGGAACTGCTCGCGCGGCGCACCCGCAAAATCGGTTTTTTCCGCCCCATCATTCCGGAAGGAGGGCCGGACAACAACATTGAGCTCATCCGCAGGCGCTACAACCTCCCGATCCCCTATGATGACATGTACGCCTTCACCCATGACCAGGCCCAGGATCTCGCTTCGCGCGGAAACTACGATGAGTTGATCAAGGTTATTCTCGGCCGGTACAAGGCTCTTGAAAGTCGCTGTAATTTCGTGCTGATTGAAGGCACCGACTATACCGGCGTTTCCACGGCGTTTGAGTTCGACATCAATGCCACGCTTGCCAAAAACCTGGGGGCCCCCGTCATCGTGCTGGTCAACGCCCGTAACAAAAAGGTCTCCGATGTCAGCAGTGAGGTCCAGATCGCCGAGGAGGCCTTCGAAAACCAGGGCTGCACGCTGCTGGCCACCATGGTCAACCGCTTGAATGCCGCCGACATGGGGGCGGTGCTGCAAAAAATCGGCGCCAACCGTCAGGGGCGCCCGCCGGTGTATGTCCTGCCCAACGACGATCTGCTGGGCAAACCCACCGTGGGAGAAATTGTCGAGGCCCTGAACGCCAACCATATCCAGTGCGAACCGGACAGTTTGAATCGGGAGGTGCAGCACCTGGTGGTGGCGGCCATGCAGCTGCGTAATTTCCTGGAGCATCTCGAGGAGGGCGCGTTGATCATCACCCCCGGCGACCGGGCCGACATCATCCTGGGCACGGTGGCCACCGCCTTTTCCGACACCTATCCCAACATCGCCGGCATCGTTCTCCCGGGCGATCTCAAGCCGGAGCCGCCGATCCAGCGCCTGATCGACGGTATGCACAGCACCCCCGTCTCCCGTGTTCCCATACCGGTCTTCAGCGTCGACACGGACACCTACCTGACCGCCATGAAGGCCCATGCCGTGCGCGCCGCCCTGCCCCCTGACAACGACCGCAAGATTGCCACGGCCCTGGGGCTTTTCGAAACCCACGTCGATCTGCAGGCCCTCGAGGAGCAGATTGCGGCCACCCGCTCAAGCCGCGAAACCCCCTTCATGTTCGAGTACAAACTGATCGAAAAGGCAAGAGAAAAACTATGTGCCACGCCCATTTTAGGCAGGATCATATATTTGACCCTCCATAGGCAGT
>JAERRP010000444.1 GCA_016735415.1 Desulfobacterales bacterium
GGACATCAGGGAGAATGGACCATCCCCGCCGGCGAACTCGAAGGTGTGGCCGGACCACAGACGGAAATAACCCCATCTCGGCAAACCGCCCGGGAAAAAACCGGGAAACAGCCGGAAGCATCTTATCTCAATTCGGACGAAATTCGGTTAACGGTAGAAGAAGCCCTTGACAAGAAGCTCAGGCCTGTGATGAAAATTCTCGTTGAGTTGCAGGAAAACCGTCCGACCTTCAGCGATATCTTTGGCGGTATCGGTTACATCCTGGGTTTGCTGGGTGTGGCCGCCTACGTTAACTATCGTCGTAAATCGGCTGAAATAGACGGGAAGAAAACGGACTGATCTATCCATGTTGCAAGAGCCATTTTCCAAGGGAAACTCCCAGATACACCGTCTCGACCCGCGATTCAAGGTGGTTTTCGCAACGGTCTATGCCTTTGTTGTTGCTCTTTCAAACAGTTTTCCGGCCCTGATTGCGGCCCTCATCTTCTCTTTTGTTCTGGTCGGTTTATGCCGGCTGAATTTTTTGGAAGTTGCCAAGCGGGTCGCTTTGGTCAACGGCTTTATTATTTTTTTGTGGCTTGTCGTTCCCCTGACCTATGACGGTCAATCCATTTTCTACTTGGGGCCTTTCGGGGTAAGCCGTGAAGGTGTCCTGGTTTCAGCCCGGATCACACTCAAATCCAACGCCATTCTCCTGGCCTTTATCGCCCTGATCGCTTCGAACACGGTTGACACATTGGGAAACGCGCTCGGTCGCTTGAGAATCCCTGAGAAAATCATTTATCTTCTGTTGTTGAACTATCGATATATATTTGTGATGGAAGAAGAGTACCGGCGCCTGCTGAGATCCGCGAGCATCCGCGGCTTTCGGCCGGCTTCGAACCTACATACCTACAAAACATACGCGTATCTCATCGGCATCCTGTTTGTGAGGGCCGCAGATCGCGCGGAACGTGTGTATAAGGCCATGCTTTGCCGCGGTTTTTCCGGGAGATTTTATTCCCTTCATGAGTTCTCGTTCTCACGACTCGATTGGATCTGGCTGATCGTTATGACGATTGCCATTACTGGACTAGGAATCTTAGAATGGGTGAAAATGACGTGATAATTCAGCTTGAAAACATTGTTTTTTCGTACGCAGGGGGTAAACCTGTACTGGATGGTCTCTGCTTCACCCTCGAAGAAGGGGCAAAGCTGGGGCTTATCGGCCAGAATGGAAGCGGCAAGACCACCCTGTTGCATATCATCATGGGGCTCCTCAAGCCCTCATCCGGCACGATCCGGGCCTTCGGAAAACCGGTTGAAACAAAAAAAGATTTCCTTGATGTAAGGCGAAAGATAGGATTTCTGTTCCAGGATGCCGACGACCAGCTTTTCTGCCCGACGGTCCTGGAGGATATTGCTTTCGGTCCGCTCAATTTGGGAAAAAGCCCGACAGAGGCCCGCAAAATGGCCATGGAAACCTTGGAAAGGCTAAATCTAAAAGGCTTTGAAGAGCGTGTGACCCACAACCTTTCCGGGGGGGAGAAAAAGCTTGTGGCGCTTGCAACGGTTCTGGTAATGGCGCCGAAGGCGCTTATCTTGGATGAACCCACCACCGGCCTTGACGAGGACACCAATATTCGAATTATCACTCTGCTGAATCAGCTCGACATCGGCACCATTATCGTCTCCCACGACTACGATTTCTTAGCTCGCACGACTCGCGATATCTATGGTATGCAAAACGGTCAAGTTATTCACAATGGGGACTCAAGTGCGCTTCACAGTCACTACCACAAACACCTGATTGGGAAACTCAAACACCGTCACGCGACGTTGAGTTCGCAGCCTTGAAAGTTGTTTCTTCCCATTCTTCGCATTAAACAACCCGAGTTCTTAGGCGGTTTTGCAAAGCATGATGCAAGATGCCGGTTCAAATCTGTTCAAACACGATTTTTCCTTGCGTGTTGTCGTAACGCTTGCGCTTGGTCTTGATCAAAAGGTGTTTTGAAGTTGACATAGCGCCGATTACTGTAGTAATTAGGTCTCGAACTCAAGACGTGATACGAAATCGCGGTTTTTAGAATTGTAGTCCCGTACCCATATTTTTTCGTCAACTGTAAAGCCAAGAAGGCTTATCCGGAATGAATTCCGGGGGGTTTTCCCGGCTTTTTTTTTGTTCGGACGTCATCTGAAATTCAAGCAGACCGGCAGAAGCGAGCCACAGGGGAAATTTGTCTCGTCATTTCACTTAAATGAACAAAGGAGGAAAGCCAAGATGAAGTTTGCACGAATTGTGGTCTCACTGTTGTTGGTTTGCAGCATGTTTATTTTTTCAGCCGCCTGGGGGGAGGAAGACACACCCAAAGATCAGGAAATCTTATCGGAAAAAGAAAAGCCCATAGAGGCGAAGTCTGTGAAACTGGATGAAATCGTGGTTACCGCCACCAAATATGAAACGTCCACCAAAGACAT
>JAERRP010000216.1 GCA_016735415.1 Desulfobacterales bacterium
AGCGCTGACACCTCCGTATCCGTGAGAAACTGGGGATAGAGATTCTTTTGACTCAGATATTCCGCCACGGAATGATAATTGGCAAAATCACCGTTGTGCACCAGGGCTTCGTTGAGCCCCACAAAGGGATGAGCCCCAGCCGGATGCCAGACTTTCCCTTTGGTGGGATACCGCTGGTGAGCGATCCACACATGGGCCTTGAAGTTGTCCAGTTGGTAATATTCCACCACCTTTTCCGCATACCCTACAATTTTGAGGATAAAGAAATTTCGGCCATGGCTCAACACAAAGGCATGTTGTTGACTATAAGCGTCATAAAAAGCCTTGTTGATGTTGAAGCTGTTTCGATAGACAAACTCATCTTCAAGACGCCGGATCGGCATTTCTTCCAGGCCGTTTTGTTCACCAAAATGGTTCAAAACTTCCGATTTCACCCGAACAAAATAGCGGAGCACTTCAGGGGGTTTTACATCCAAACCGCGAATATCCCGGTAATCCGGTATATGGGGAATACGTTCTGAAAAGTGTACGTCGAAAAAAGGATCAATAAACCGCTTTTCTAGATCCGCCACCACCGCCTCATTCAGCACGGCGATATGAAGGATATAGCTTTTTTCAAGAATCTCATGGGAAATGCCCAGCATTCCGGCCTCGAAACCCATGGCCGCAATCCCGCCGCCGCGCCCGTTCCCCCGGTTATGCATCTGTTTGCTGGGTTCGTAAATATGCTTTCCCCGAACCGGAATGCTGCAAGCGAATCCGGTAACGCCGCAGCCCCCTTCGGTCTCCGTTTCAAAGCAGGGTTTCTTGGGAAAATCCTCAACCAGGGCTTTCCTCGATTGAATCACGCTCTCTACAAGGGTATTATTTTTCATTTATTGTTACCATTTTTCATATAATCCAGATGTACCAGACAATCGGTGCGCCCCACCAATTCTTTCAGGCTTTTCATGCCCAATTTCTTCAGGATGCGAACCAGCTCCTTTCGCCAGGCGAGAAACAGGTTCAGAATTCGCTGGGTTCCCCATTCCACCTCGATCAGGTTCATCAATTCACTGTCCGTTGAGGCAATGCCCCTGGCGCAACCCCGCCCGCTCTCGCAGTTGTGACATCGGATGCACTCCAGCGCCACCAGATCCACCGTTCCCGTACAAACACCGTCGGCTCCCAGGGCAATGGTCTTGGCCACGTCGTGAGGCGTTCGAATCCCGCCGCTGGCAATAACCGTTATCTTATCCCGCACCCCTTCCTCCGTCAAAAAACGGTGGACTTTGGGCAGGGCATATTCAATAGGCATGGCAATGTTTTTTTTGGCAATATCGGGCGCCGCCCCCGTGCCGCCGTAGCTGCCGTCCAGATGAATGATGTGGGCGCCGGCGTAATAGCTCCCCACCGCCACCATATCCACGTCCGTGGGCGTGGACACCTTTACGGAAACCAGGGCTTTGGGATTGATGGCCTTAATCCAGTCCACATGCTTTTTGTGGTCTTCCACCGAATACACACTGTGAAAGGGAAAGGGGGAGAAAAGCGGATATCCCACCACGGCTTCGCGCATACGAGCCACACCGGGGGTGACCTTATCACCCAGCAAATGCCCACCCAAGCCAGGCTTGGCCCCTTGGGCATATTTGAATTCAACGATTTTGACCCGTTGCAGGGTTTCTTCCCTCACCCCAAAAAGTCCGGTGGCTACCTGGGTGATCATGTGATCGTCGTAGGGCTTGAGTTCATCCGGATATCCCCCTTCACCGGTGCAACAAAAGGTACCGAGCGCAGCAGCGGCCTTCACTCGGCTGAGCATGGTATTGATGCTTACAGACCCGTAACTCATACCGCCACCGTAAAAGGGCACTTCGATCCTGGCCCGATGGGCGTTGTCGTTACGCCGGTTGAGGCGGACACCCAGATCCATCTCATCATCATCCCACTTAGCGGATCCTATTTTACGCTTCCTGAAGGCAATGCGAAGTTTGTCAAACCCTCCTTCGGATGCGCCGATCTTGTATTCAAGCCCCTTTTCGGGAACTTGGCCAAACTCCGCCATATGCCAGGAACTAACCAGCAGATCCGGCGGCCATCGATGATCCCCCATCACTTCAAAATCGGGGATTCGTTTTAAGGAAAAGGACTGTTACGGACAGACGTCGACGCAGGTATTTTCACAGTCCTTGCCCACACAGCGGTAGGCGTTTTCGATCCGCACAC
>JAERRP010000069.1 GCA_016735415.1 Desulfobacterales bacterium
GGGCCGCGGCCCAACGGATTGCGTCCCGCTACGGCCGCCTCAATATTCTCGGACCGGTGGAAGCCGCCATGCATCGAGTGGCCGGCCAGTATCGCTGGCAGATCCTGGTCCGGGGACACAGCGCCGCCAAACTGAACCGTTTTGTAAACGACCTGCTTTACGGTGACGGCCCCGGATACGACCGGCGCGGTGTCAAAGTATTCATTGACGTTGATCCGCTCTTTATGATGTAAATTATAGTTTGAACAGTCGGCTGGGATGATTATTCTCGACCAGTCTGAATAACCGGCCGGGATCCCCGTGAGGGCCTGAGTCGGTTCGCATACTGACAACCGAAGGAGTCAACCGCTCATGAATGCCAAACTGAAACTTGCCGCGCTAACCTTGGGAATCGTGGGAGTCCTGGTGGCGGCTGCCGGCGCGCAAGACAACTCTCACGATTTGTCCGTCGGCAATGTACGGTCTGATCGCCCTGTGCTTCTGGCGACCGGAGGGTCTTCCCCGCCGGCCACGGGCAGCCAGAACCCCCCGACGGTGTTCGATCCGGAGTCACCGGCCCCTGAAATGGCCGTGGCTGAGCCGCTGTTCGAATTCGGCCAGGTTTTGGAGGGTACGAAAGTGGCGCACGATTTCCTGATCGAAAACCGTGGGAGCGGCGACCTGCTGATCGACCAGGTCCGCACCGGGTGAGGCTGCACGGCGGTCTCGTTCCCGAGACAAATCCCCGCCGGCGGCGAGGGAAAAATACGCATCAAGATCAACACCAGCGGATATGGCGGTCACCAGATGAAAAAGACGGCCACAGTCCTCTCGAACGACCCGGCCCGGCCGCGTCTGGGCCTGACCATGAGCGGTCATGTGGATACATTCGCCCAGATCAAACCCCAGCACGTCCTTATCCGAGGCTATGCCGGGGAGCCGATACGCCGTCAATTGACCGTTGTACCTTCCAAGGAGCACCCTTTCCGTATCACCAGGGTTAAAGCCAAACTCGGCACCAATATCAAAATCGCCTGGAAAGAAGAGGATACGGCCCGGGGAAAGACTTACGTCATCGAAGTGGAGAACACCAAGGCTGAAAAGGGTCGTTACTACGACACCCTGTATCTGTTTACGGACAGCCCGCTCAAGCCGAAAATTCCGGTTCAAGTCCGCGGCAGCATTGCCGCCAAACCCGCGAACCCGACGAAAGCGCCATGACCATTTCAAACCTGAAAGCCGTCATTTTCGACTGCGATGGTGTGATGTTCAACACCAGTCGTGCCAACAAAGCCTATTACAACCAGGTTCTGCAGCGTTTCGAACGCCCCCTGCTGACGCCCAAACAGTTCAAATATTGTCACATGCACACCGGTGACGAAGCCATGCACTATCTTTTCGAAGGCACGGGATTGGCGGATGCCGCCCAGACCTATCGGTTGCAGATGGGCTACAGCGAATTCATCCACATGATGGAGATCGAACCCCATCTGAAACCCCTGCTGAAATCGCTGCGGCCGCAAATCAAAACCGCGGTGGGCACCAATCGGGCGGATACGATGGAAGAGGTCATGAACGTGCATCGATTGAACGACATTTTCGACATGGTGGTAACCTCGCGGGATGTCGCCACCCCCAAACCGGCCCCGGACATCCTCAATCGCGTTCTGGCGCATTTCGATCTGGCACCCGAGCAGGCCCTGTATGTCGGCGACTCGGTGGTGGACGAAGAAGCGGCGGCAGCGGCGGGTATCCCTTTTGCCGCATACGGCGATCCGGATCTAAAAGCCGACTACCATATCAACAGCCTGGATGAGGTCCGCGCGCTGGTGCGGCTCTGATCGCCCCGCGCGGGGGGACCCCATCACCATCGATGTTCGATCGCGCCATTATCCTGAATCCGGCCGAAGCGCATTCTTATTCTATCCCCCTGGCCGACCGGCGCCGGCACCCCTCACTGGTTGCCAAAGCCATTCTGGGCCCCGCAATCCGGACAAACCCAGGTAATGCCGTTACAGGAAAGCCCCCAGACGTTCTCGTCCATGCAGACTTGACAGATGGCAAAAGCGCACCGGCGGCACTGCCAGCAGAACGGGACGTCCCGGCGGCAGCAATGGCAGTTCCGCGCTCTGCGGATACGTCTTCGACGCCGGGATGTTTTTGGGGATGTCATCGGATCAATCAGACCTTGCTGACAGAGGGCGCGACGCGCGTTCCCCTGCTTGTTGTTTGATCGCGGAGATGGTATGCCTTCGGCCCAATAGCCGCCGACCGGCCGCGTGGGCCGCTTTCATCAGCATAAGTGGTCCTGGCTTCTATTGCACTTAAAGGACGAAGTCAACGGGGCGGCGACCGCCGCCGGCATCATCGGGAGCGCATCATGGCAACCACCAGGCAGATCTACCTCATCGACGGCACGGCCTATATCTACCGCGCCTACCATGCCATCCGCAACCTGTCGGACTCCAAGGGGTTTCCCACCAACGCCATCTTCGGCTTCACCCGCATGCTCATAAAGCTGATCGAAGAGCGGCAGCCCCATTTTATCGCCATGTTTTTCGATGCCCGCGGCCCCACCTTCCGACACGAACGCTACCCGGAATACAAGGCCAACCGCCCCCCCATGCCCGACGATATGGCCGCCCAGATTCCGCATATCAAGGAGGTCACCGCGGCGTTTCAAATTCCGATTCTGGAAATGGCCGGCTTCGAGGCCGACGACCTCATCGGCACGGTGGCCCGCCGGGCCGAAGCCGCCGGTTTCGACGTGGTCATGGTGAGCGGGGACAAGGATTTCGTGCAGCTTCTGACCGAGCGTATTTCCATCTGGGATCCCATGAAAGCCCGCGCCGTTGCGCTGGCCGATTTTCGCCGCAACAACGGCCTCGAACCGCCACAAATGATCGATGTCATGGGCCTTTCGGGGGATACCGCCGACAATATCCCGGGGGTGCCCGGCATCGGCCCCAAAACGGCTTTGGAACTGATCCGGACCTACCAAAGCATCGACGGCGTCTACGAACACCTGGAAGACATCACCAAACCCAGGCAGCGGGCCAATCTGGAAGCCCACCGCGATGAGGCTTTCCTCAGCCGCGACCTGGTCCGGATCCAGACGGAGGCCCCTCTGGATTTTTCGCCCGCAAGGTTTCGCCGTCAACCACCGGACCGTGACCGATTGGCAGACCTTTTTCAAACCTTTGAATTCCGGCAGTTGCAGCAGGCCTTTGCCGATCCGGCCGCGCGTCCTGAAAAGCACTACAAGGCCGTCATGAACGAGGACGACCTGGACCGGTTAATCGACAAGCTGGCCCGCGCGGGTCGATTCGCGCTGGATACCGAAACCACCTCCCGGCATCCCATGCGGGCGGAGCTGGTCGGTGTGTCGGTTGCTTACGAGGCCAACAGCGCCTATTACATCCCCTGCGCGCACCGCTACCTGGGCGCCCCGCCCCAGCTGGCCCGACAAACCGTCCTGGAACGCCTGCGCCCTCTGCTGGAAGACCCCGCCATCGGGAAAATCGGACAGAACATCAAATACGACGCCATCGTCCTGGACCGCCACGGCATCCACCTGCAGGGCATCGTTTACGACACCATGATCGCTTCTTACCTGCTCAACCCCTCCAAACGCTCCCACAGCCTGGACCAGATTGCCCTGGATTTCCTGGGCCACAAGAACACCACCTTTCAGGACGTTGCCGGCAAGGGGCGCCAGAGCGTGACCTTCGACATGGTAACCCTCGATAAGGCCGTACCCTACTCTTGCGAAGACGCCGATATCACCCTGATGGCCTGCCAGGCCCTGACGCCGAAGATCGAAGCAATCGGCCTCAAGGATCTTTTCGAGAAAGTGGAATTACCCCTTATCCCTGTTCTGATGCGCATGGAAATGACCGGGGTCCTGCTGGACACCGGCCGGCTTCGGAAGCTGTCACTGTCGTTCCATAAACAGCTGGGAACCCTGGAGGCCAGCATCCACGCCCTGGCCGGCGAAACGTTCAACATCAAGTCCTCCCAGCAGTTAGGTCAGATTCTGTTTGAAAAACTGGGGTTTCCGGTCCAGAAAAAAACCAAGAAGAGAACCGGCTACTCCACCGATGTCGAGGTGCTGACCAAACTGGCCGAGATGCACGAACTGCCGGCCCTGGTCCTGCGCCACCGGGCCCTGGCCAAATTGAAATCCACTTATGTCGACGCCCTGATGGAACTGATTCACCCTGAAACCGGCCGGGTGCACACCTCTTTCAATCAGACCGTCACCGCCACCGGCCGGTTGAGCAGTTCCGACCCCAATCTCCAGAATATCCCCATCCGTACCGAAGAGGGCCGCGAAATCCGCAAGGCCTTCGTGCCGCCCGAGGGCTGGCGCATTCTGGCGGCGGACTACTCCCAGGTGGAACTGCGCATCCTGGCCCATTACGCCCGGGATGAAATCCTGATCCGCGCCTTTGCCGAGGATGAAGATATCCACGCCCGCACGGCCTCTGAAGTTTTCGAGATCGATCCGGAAATGATAACGGACGAATTGCGGCGCCATGCCAAAGTGATCAATTTCGGCATCCTCTACGGCATGGGGCCCTTCAGTCTTTCCCAGGACCTGGGCATCAGTCAGAAGATGGCCAAAACCTATATCGACAATTATTTCAATCACTACCGGGGCGTTAAGAACTTTATCGACCAGACCATTGCCACGGCGCGGGAAACCAGACAGACCAGCACGCTTCTGGGTCGCATCCGGCTGCTGCCGGAAATCGACAGCAAAAACCACAATATCCGCCAGTTTGCCGAGCGCACGGCCGTCAACACGCCCATCCAGGGCACGGCCGCCGATTTGATCAAACTGGCCATGATCGAGGTCGACCGGCACCTGGCTGACCAAAGATACCGCGCCCGTATGCTTCTTTCCGTGCACGATGAAATCGTACTGGAGGTACCCCTGGAAGAAATCGACCCCGTGGGGGCCATGGTCCGGTCCGCCATGGAAAATATCTGGGAACTGGCCGTACCGCTGAAAGTCAACCTGGCCGTGGGCCAAAACTGGGCAGAGGCCCATTGATGTTTGCTTTCACGCAGTTAGTTCTTAAAATCGGACACGATCGTGTCTTCATTAATTCCGTGGATGGACACTGGCGCAACGGAAAAACATGAACAAACCAAAATCCAATTCTCTACTCTGCCCCAACTGCCGCAAACTCATCAGCAGCGATGAATCCGTCTGCCCTTATTGCGGCCTCTCCCGGCCCGGCTCTCCCCTGAAGGCCAATTGGTGGACACGGGGGTTCAACAACCCCGACAAAATCATCCCCGTCATCATCGGTGCGAATGTGGGACTTTTTATCCTGTCATTGATTTTAAACCTGCGCGAGGCCAACTTCTCGATCAACCCCATGGCCTTTCTGTCGCCGGCCGGCAGCAGTCTCTCCCTGCTGGGCGCCACCGGCCGAATTCCCATCGATCACCTGATACTCACCGTTACCGGTATTCCGGCCATTGATCACCTCCTGCGCTGGCTGACCCTGATATCGGCCAATTATCTGCACGGCAGCCTGCTGCACATTGTCTTCAACATGCTGGTGCTGCGGCATATCGGCACCCTGGCCGTCAAGGATTACGGACCCTACCGCATGTTCGTGCTCTACACGCTGAGCGGCCTT
>JAERRP010000620.1 GCA_016735415.1 Desulfobacterales bacterium
TCGGCGATCACCAGGACGTCATGGCCGTACGCCAGACCGGTTTCGGGCTGCTGGCCTCCAATTCGGTGCAGGAAGCCATGGATCTGGCCCTGGTCACCCATCTCGCGGCCATCGAAACCAGTATTCCTTTCCTGCACTTTTTCGACGGGTTTCGCACCTCGCATGAAATTCAGAAAATCGAGATGATCGACTACGCCGACATGGCCAAACTGATCAACCAGGAGGCCGTGGCCGCCTTCCGGGCCCGGGCCGCCGACCCGGAGCGACCGGAACTGCGCGGAACGGCCCAGAACCCGGACATCTATTTTCAGGGCCGCGAAGCGGTCAACCCGTACTACCTCAAAATGCCGGGAATCGTGGCCGACTGCATGAAAAAGGTCAGCGACCTCACCGGCCGCAGCTACAAGGCCTTCGACTATGTGGGCCACCCCGAGGCCGAAAGTGTGGTCATCGCCATGGGGTCTTCCTGCGAAACCCTGGAAGAAGTGGTGGAATACCTGAACAACAATGGCCGCAAAGTCGGACTGGTCAAGGTGCGCCTCTACCGCCCCTTCGCTCCGGAATACATGTTCGCGGTCATGCCCCCAACGGTCAAGACCATCACCGTGCTCGACCGCACCAAAGAGCCCGGCGCCCTAGGCGGTCCGCTCTACCTTGACGTTTGCACGGCCTTTATGGAGAAGGGTGAAAGGCCCAGGATCCTGGGCGGACGCTACGGACTGGGTTCCAAAGAGTTCAACCCCGGCATGGTCAAAGCCGTTTATGACAACATGGCGGCGGCGGATCCCAAAAACCATTTTACCGTGGGCATGATCGACGACGTCACAAACACCTCCCTCGATTTTGAAGCCGGTTTCGAGGTGGCCCCCGAGGGCACCGTGGCCTGCAAGTTCTGGGGCCTGGGGGCCGACGGTACGGTGGGTGCCAACAAGAGTGCCATCAAAATCATCGGTGACCACACCGACATGTACGCCCAGGCCTATTTCGCCTACGATTCCAAGAAGTCCGGCGGCATCACCATTTCCCACCTGCGCTTCGGTCAAAAACCGATCAAGTCCACCTACCTGATCGACGCGGCCGACTACATCGCCTGCCACAAGGCCAGCTATGTCCACCTCTACGATATCCTGGAAGGCATCAAGACCGGCGGCACCTTCGTGCTCAATTCGCCCTGGGGCCTGGAGGATATGGAGAAAGAGCTGCCGGCGGCCATGCGGCGCACGATTGCTGTGAAGAAGCTCAAGTTTTACACCATTGACGCCGTCAAGATCGCCGGCCAGGTGGGTCTCGGCGGCCGCATCAACATGGTCATGCAGGCCGCCTTCTTCAATCTGGCTAAAGTGATCCCGGTGGATGAAGCCATCGGCTATCTCAAGGACCAGATCAAGAAGATGTTCGGCCTCAAGGGCGAGAACATCGTCAAGATGAACTGGGAGGCGGTCGATCAGAGTCTCGACAATCTCATCGAAATCAACTACCCCGACAGCTGGGCCAATGCCGCCGGCGCCACCGCCGAAGGGGAAGACCTCCCCGATTTCGTCAAGAACGTCATGCAGCCCATCCTGGCCCAGCAGGGCGACAAGCTGCCGGTCAGCGCTTTTACGCCGGACGGCATCTTCCCGGTGGCCACCACCCGGTACGAGAAACGCGGGGTGGCGATCATGGTGCCCGAATGGGTCATGGACAACTGCATCCAGTGCAACCAGTGCGCCATGGTCTGCCCCCATGCGGCCATTCGCCCGCACTTGATGACCGAAGAAGAGATGGGTCAGGCTCCGGAAGGGTTTGCCGCCAAGAAAGCCGTTGGCAAGGAACTCAAGGGCTACCAGTTCCGGATGCAGGTCAACGTGCTGGACTGCCTGGGCTGCGGCAACTGCGCCGACATCTGCCCGGCCAAGAAGCCGGCCCTGGTGATGAAGCCGCTGGAGAGCCAGATGGACCAGGTGGCGCTCCACAAACATGCCGTCGGCCTGCCGGTGCGCGATGACCTGACCCGGCGCAACACGGTCAAGGGCAGCCAGTTCGTCCAACCCCTGCTCGAGTTCTCGGGCGCCTGTGCAGGGTGCGGCGAAACGCCTTACGCCAAGCTCTTCACCCAGTTGTTTGGCGAGCGCATGATAATCGGCAATGCCACCGGATGTTCATCCATCTGGGGGGGATCGGCCCCCAGTATTCCCTATTGCGTCGACAGGGACGGCTTTGGTCCCACCTGGGGCAACTCGTTGTTCGAGGATCCGGCCGAGTTCACCTACGGCATGTTCCTGGGCGCGCTGCAGCTACGGCGCAAACTGGTCGATCGGGTGAACCAGGTTCTGACGACCGATATTCCCCGGGACGTTAAAGACGCTCTGCAGGGCTGGCTGGACAATATGAAGGACGCCGCGGGCTCGCGCCAATATGGCGATCGACTCAAAGCCCTGCTGCCGGCCCACAAGGACAATGCCCTGCTGGCGGAAATTCTGGGTCTGGCCAGGCTTTTCACCAAAAAATCCTATTGGGTTTCTCTCGGTGACGGCGCGGCCTACGACATCGCCTTCGGTGGTGTGGATCATATCCTGGCTTCGGGTGAGGATATCAATGTCATCGTCTATGACACCGAGGTCTACTCCAACACCGGCGGCCAGTCCTCGAAGGCCACCCCCACCGGTGCGGTGGCCCAGTTCGCCGCCTCCGGCAAGAAAACCCCCAAAAAAGACATGGGCGGCATGGCCATGACCTACGGCTATGTTTACGTGGCCAGTGTGGGCATGGGCGCCAACAAACAGCAACTGATGAAGGCCGTCACCGAAGCGGAAGCCTACGACGGCCCGGCCCTCATTATGGCCTATTCGCCCTGCATCAATCACGGCATTAAAAAAGGCATGGGGAAAAGCCAGGAAGAGACCAAGCTGGCGGTCGAGTGCGGCTACTGGCCCCTGTATCGCTACAACCCGCAGCTCAAGGCAGAGGGTAAAAACCCCCTCATCCTGGACAGCAAAGAACCCAACGGAAAGCTCCAGGAGTTCCTGGCCGGTGAAGTCCGTTATGCCTCGCTCCAGAAATCCTTTCCCGAGGAGGCCCGACGCCTCACCGTGGAACTCGAGAAACAGTACCGGGAACGCTACACCACCATGAAGCGCCAGGCGGATCTGGAATACGCCCCGCCGGAAGTGGAAGCGAAGGATGTGCCCCAAACAGCCGTTGAGGGCGATCCGGTCTGTACCCTCTCCGGTACGGCTGAACACGGCGGCGCTGACGAACCCTGCGACGACGGCCGCGCCGGTGTCAAGCCGGATGCCTGATAGCGGGTCGCCACGCAGCGATTGGCAGCTTGATGCATAAAAATCGGGGCCATTGAATATATCATCAATGGCCCCGGTTTAGTTTGTGTCCGTCCCGAAATGGTCTTTTTTGCCCTGATCGGCCGGTCGTAGCGGGTTTGCGGCTGCGGCGTACAAAAGTACGCCTCACCGCAACCCCGCTGCAGCCGTATCAGAACAAAAAATCCTTATTTCTGAATCGGACACGATCGTGACGTCCTTAAATCGGTGGATGGCACTAGTTAAAATCGTCGAACATAAAAACAGAGCACCGCTTAGGATGAAAAGCGCTATCCCTCCCGACGAAACCCCAAACGAATGCCGGCGCTGCGGCGAATGCTGCCGACGGGGAGGACCGGCCCTGCATGCCCTCGATCGCCCGCTGATCGAAAAAGGATTGATTCCGGCGGCCTGCCTTTACACCATCCGCGCCGGCGAACCGGTGCGTGACAACGTGGCCGGTCGACACGCCTTGGCGGAAACGGACATCATCAAGATCAAGGGCCTGGACGACGACTGGACCTGTTTTTTCCTGGATGCGGACGGCAACGGCTGTAAAATTTACAAGGACCGTCCGGTGGAATGCCGCTGCATGCAATGCTGGGATACCCGGGCCATTGAAGCCCTCTACACCCGGGAACGCCTATCGCGCCGGGATCTTCTGGGTAAAGTCGAAGGCCTCTGGGAATTGATCGCCCATCACGAGCAACGCTGTGCCTACACCCGCCTGCAGCAATTAAGTACCCAATTGGCCTCGGACGACCGTGCCGGTGCCATGACGGAAATCAAGGAGATGGTCCGCTATGACGAAAGTCTTCGCAGGCTGCTGGTCGAAAAGGGACAGGCCCGGGCGGATATGCTCGAATTCCTTCTGGGGCGCCCCCTGACCCGGACCCTCCCGGGCTTTCACATCCAGGTGGCGCGTGACGGCGACCGCACCCGCCTGGTTTACTCCCCCCTCACGTAAAAGTGCTTCCGCCCGTCCGGCTTTTGGAAAACGTTCAGTGGACGTCATGGCGCAACAGACGGATTATTCCTTATCGGCGGGCAGGGATAGATCTGGGCGGCGGGTGGGCAGGGAAAAGCGCATGCGGGGCTGGGGG
>JAERRP010000906.1 GCA_016735415.1 Desulfobacterales bacterium
GCTGGCACTCCGGGCATTTGCCCATCCAGCGCGGGGTCTGGTAACCGCAGGACTGGCAGGTGAAAACGGTTTTGGGTGCTTTTTTTTGGATGACCATATTAAAGTGACCGGTTTCCCCGGTGTCCATCCATAAATGGTAGATTTTGGTTCAGGCCAAGGCCGCAGCGATTTTGAAACCGCAGGCGTAGCCAGGCTACGTCGAGGATTTCAAAAAAAACGAGAACGCTGGCCTGGGCCGAAAGATGCCTTTTATGGATGGGCACTAGTTAAATAGATTAAGATAGCATCTATTATCAGAGGGAATACCAGATGCCAATAGTTCGGACGGTCTGAACGCATTAAGGGTTCGCGTAAAAATAAGTTCACAAGTTTCAGGGTTGAGGCGCCCGTCGGGCAAGGCGTGAAAGCGCAGGAATAGCTGGCCAATTTCGAGCCTTGGCAACGCCGCCGGGCGGGATGCCTCGGCGCTTAAAATGTGAAGTTATTTTTGCGCGAGCCCTAAGTTGGGATTAGCGGTAGACTTGCGCCCGCTTTGTGTTTATGGTGTTCCCATATTTTTCAGGTTTGGGGTGACTTGCCGTATCAGAACAAAAAATCCTCATTTCTGAATCGGACACGTGCATGACTCCCTTAAATCCGTGGATGGACACGAGTTAATACCTTAGCGGCCAAACCAGAATCATTTGCAAGCCCGTCTTAAGACCTGTCGTTCCTATGCTGATATGTCTCGGGATACAATAACGTTAATAGGCCGCTTCACGAATAGGAAGAATTCAAGATGAACAGCGCGATGGGGAATACCGCACAGGACTTCATCAAACGCGGAATTCGATTGGCGGCCGTTATCCTCGCCGGGATTTGCATTGTGGGCGCCGCCCCGGGCCCGGAATTCTTCGAACCCCTGCAGAAGCGGCTGGTCAGTGACGGTTTCGACCAGACCCGGATCGATAATCTGTTCACCCGCCCCGAGACCGCGGCTGAGATCAACGGGGTTTCCCTTTTTTTTCGTCACAGCGAAGCCCGTCTGGATTACAACCAGTTTCTCCGCCCCCGGCGGATCGACATGGCCCGGCAATACCTCGAGGCCCATGCCGCCGATCTGGCGGCCGCCGAAAAACGCTACGGTGTTCCGCCGGAGGTGATCACCGCGGTTCTCCTGGTGGAGTCCAACCTGGGCGGCATGAGCGGCCGGCAGGTGGTGTTCAATATTCTTGCCACCATGGCGACCCTGGAGGGCCCCGATGCCCGGGAGGCCTTCTGGGCCACAATGCCGACCGAAAAGCGCCTGTCCCGCAAAAATTTCAACGCCAAGGCCCGTCGCAAATCCCGTTGGGCCTACTCGGAGTTGAAAGCCCTCTTAAAGTATGGCAGCCGGGAGGACTTTGACCCCCTGGTCATCAAAGGGTCCTATGCCGGTGCCATGGGCTACTGCCAGTTCATGCCGAGCAACGCCCTCAAACTGGGCGTGGACGGCAACGGCGACGGTCGCGTGGATCTTTACACGCACGCCGATGCCATTGCCAGTGTAGGCAACTACCTGAAGCACCACGGCTGGCGGTCGGACCTCAGCCACAAAAAGCGATACCAAGTGGTTCTCAAATACAATTACAGCAAGCCCTACGCCAACACGATTCTCAAAATTGGGGATAAGTTGAAGGATTAGCGATGGATCTTAAGACGGCGCTCACGGTGGTGGTGGCCAGCGTGCCCTTTTTCATTCTGACGGTCTGGGCCCTGGTGGATGTTTTCGTAAAGGATTTCGGCTCCACCGGCCGCAAAGCCCTGTGGGCCTTGATTGCCGCCGTGCCCTTTGTGGGTGCCCTGGTTTACCTGATTTTCGGATTCCGTCAGGGCCGCAAACCTGAAAGCGCCTGATGCCAACGTGAATACCTTAAGAATTGACAACGCCCCCGTTTTTCGCTAAACCAGCCAGACATTTCCCATTTACGTGGTCCCATCGTCTAGCGGGTAGGACGCCGGCCTCTCACGCCGGGAACCGGGGGTCGATTCCCCGTGGGATCACCACTGATAACAAGGGGTTCAGTCATTAACGACTGAGCCTTTTTTGTTTTGGGTAAATCTGCGGGTAAATCGTTATCGCAGAGAAGATTAAGAGGGATAAATAGTCGAAATGAATAGCTTTAACTGCGTATTCCGCTGCATAGTGACCACCCATTCCGGAACATTGTGACCACCGATTCCGCTGGATTGTGACCACTTTTTTAGGGTGAGCCGACGCTGGAACAATCGTAGTTTTTTTGATAGTCCTGCCCAAATTAATTTTTGGGGAGGATCTATGGCAAAGGACCGATTATCCATGCGAAAATTCAAAGAGGTTTTACGACTCAAATTCGACCACCAACTAACCAACCGTAAAATCGCCCAAAGCTGTGCAATCTCTCATGCCACCGTGGGAAAGTACCTGGACTTGGCCAAACGGGCCGGGATCACCTGGCCGCTGCCCGATGACATCGTTGATGAGTCGGCGGTTCCTGTACTCGATCATATTTCCCCAAAAAGTTAAAATTTCCTGATCAGGAAAATTGATCAAAATAGGAAAGTATCGATTGCACAATAATTTTCCTCGCGGTCGTGATCTTAAGATCCGTCGAAATGAAACGAAAAGAAGAGGAGCTGGGACTGAAGATAATTCTTGACAATATTCCTGAAAAATACCAT